>NZ_CAUVXL010000184.1:40174-63147 GCF_963555915.1 Protofrankia sp. Cas4 | reverse complement strand
ACAGGGCTAGAGAGCGGGGCGCCCTGCTCGTCGTAGCGGGGGAATGGGAGGGAGCCGACATTCGGCTTTCCGTGACTGACATGAGGTGGGAAGGCCTGGGGCAGGGGCACGGGTCTCTGCGGGTGTCCCGCGTTCTGGTGCATGCGTGGGGACGTCGTGGCGCGGACCGTCCTTGCCAGGCTCATCTGCTGCTGCCGGCGATGGAGCCGGTCATTCCTGCTCCCGTTCGTGTTCCTGTCTCCGCCGGGCGTCGGATAGCCGACGAACATCAGACGCTGATCGGGGTGCCGCGGCGTTCGGCGGATGTGGTTTCGGAAGGAGCCGCGTGACATCGGCACCGAAGATGCGCGTACTGGCCGTCTGCTGCCCGGACTGGCCGCTTGTCGCGGCCGGGGTCGCGGCTGACGTCCCCGCCGTGGTGGTGGCGGCTAACCAGGTTCTGGCCTGTACACAGGCGGCCCGGTCGTTCGGGGTGCGCCCGGGTCTGCGTCGCCGGGAGGCCCAGGCCCGGTGTCCGAGCCTGGTGGTTCTGCCTGACGACCCCGGCAGGGATGCCCGTGTGTTCGAGCCGGTCATCGCCGCGGTCGAGTCCGTGGTACCCGGGGTTGAGGTGGTCCGTCCGGGCGAGTGTGTGGTCGCATCCGGCGGGGCCACGCGTTACTTCGGTGGAGACGCGGCCGTGGCCCGTGCCGTGCATGGCGCGGTGTCCGGGGCTGGTGGCCTCGCATGCGGGGTAGGTGTCGCGGACGGGCCGTTCGTCGCCGTGCTCGCCGCCCACCGGAATGTGATTGTCAAACCGGACGCAAGCCGGGATTTTCTCGCTTCGTTGCCCGTCGAGACGCTCAGGCGCCCAGAACTCGCGGACCTCCTGCGTCGGCTGGGTCTGCCGACCCTTGGTCATTTTGCCGCGCTGCCTCCCGACGACGTCATCGCCCGCTTCGGGCCGGACGGAGCGTTCGCCCACCGGCTTGCCCGGGGGCAGGACCACCGTCCGCTTGCTCCATGTCATATGCCACCCGATCTTGCCGTCAGTACGGAAGTCGACCCACCCGCTGACCGGGTCGAGTTCGTGGTCTTCGCGGCCAGGAGACTCGCCGAACAGGTGCATGACCGGCTCGTGACGGCAGGTCTCGCCTGCACGCGGATAGTCGTTGAGGCGCAGACCGAACACGGCGAGTGGACGCGGCGTGTCTGGCGGCATGACGGTCCGCTGTCCGCCGTTGCCATCGCCGAACGGGTGCGCTGGCAGCTTGAAGGATGGCTGTCGGGAGGCGTCGGTTGTGCCGAGGCGACCGGCGGGGTCGCGCCGAGTGCCGGTATCGTCCTGATCCGCATCGTTCCCGACCAGCTCGTCCGCGCAGACGGCCGCCAGCTCGGGCTGTGGGGGGAAGCCGGGGTCGGGGCCGACCGGGTGGCGCGAGCCGTCAGCCGGGTTCAGGGCATGCTCGGTCCGGACGCGGTGGTCACCGCCGTGCTCGGCGGTGGCCGCGGTCCCGCGGAGCGGGTCCGGTTGGTGCCGTGGGGAGAACCTCGCGCTCCAGCCGGTGTTGACCTGCCATGGCCTGGGCGGCTTCCCGCACCGGCGCCGGCTACTGTTCCGTCCCGGCCGGTACCGGCCGTGGTCGTGGACGACGCCGGCGCTGCGGTCGGGGTGAGCGGACGTTGCGTCGTGACCGCGGCACCCGCCTGGCTGGCGGTTGACGGCAGGCCGCAGGTACGGGTGACCGCATGGGCCGGACCATGGCCCGCCGACGAGCGTTGGTGGGACCCGGCAGCGCGACGCCGGGCGCGTTTCCAGGTCACGGTCGCCGACGGTTCCGCTCATCTACTTGCTCTGGAGAACAGCCGTTGGTGGGTTGAGGCCACCTATGACTGACAGGACCTCAGCCGGCGGGACCCCCTACGCGGAGTTGCACTGTTATTCGGCGTTCAGCTTCCTCGATGGCGCCAGTCAGCCGGAGGATCTGGTCACGGAGGCGGTGCGGCTCGGGCTTTCCGGGCTTGCCATCACCGATCACAACGGGATGTACGGAGTGGTTCGCTTCGCCGAGGCGGCAGCCGCGGCGGGTCTGCCGACCTTGTTCGGTGCCGAGATATCCCTTGGGCCGGGAGCGCCGCGCGACGGTACCGCGGACCCGGCGGGGGAGCATCTGCTCGTCCTGGCGCGTGGTCCCGAGGGGTACCGGAGGCTGTGCCGGGCGGTATCGGACGCGCATCTGGCCGGGGGCGGGAAAGGCCGGCTGGCCGTCGAGCTCGAGGCTCTCGCGGCCTGGGCAGGCGGGCACTGGCAGGTGCTCACCGGATGCCGCAAGGGCAGTGTCCCCCGCGCGCTGGTCTCGGCCGGCCCGCAGGCGGCTCGGGGTGCGTTGGACACGCTGACGGCGTTGTTCGGCCGGGACAACGTAGCCGTCGAACTGTGGGATCATGATAATCCGCATGACGGCGACCGCAACGACGCGCTCGCGAGCATCGCCACGGCGTACGGGTGCAGGCTCGTCGCCACGAACAACGTGCATTACGCAACCCCGGCCGGATCCCGGCTGGCGGCGGCGCTGGCGGCTGTGCGGGCTCGGTGCAGCCTTGATGACCTGGACGGCTGGCTGCCGGCCGCGGCTGGGGCTCACCTGAGGTCTCCGGCGGAGATGGCGGTACGTTTCGCGCGATTTCCCGGAGCGGTGCGACAGGCGGCCCAACTCGGCGCGGAACTCGCTTTCGATCTGACGCTGATCGCACCCAGGCTGCCGGACTTTCCGCTGGCTGCGGGGGAGAGCGAGGCGGTCCGGCTTCGGGCACTCACCGAGGACGGAGCCGCGCGCCGGTACGGCCCGCGCCACCGGGAACGGGTCGCTGGTGCCTATGCGCAGCTCGACCACGAGCTTGACCTGATTGAATCCCTGGGCTTTCCCGGTTACTTCCTGATTGTCCACAATATCGTTGTCTTCTGCCGGGACAACAACATCCTGTGCCAGGGGCGGGGCTCGGCGGCGAACTCCGCGGTCTGCTACGCGCTGGGTATCACCAATGTGGACGCGGTGTCGTTCGGCCTGCTGTTCGAGCGTTTCCTCGCGCCGGAGCGGGACGGTCCGCCGGACATCGACATCGACATCGACATCGACATCGAATCCGGCCGTCGGGAGGAAGTCATCCAGTATGTCTTCCAGCGTTACGGCCGGGATCGGGCTGCCCAGGTCGCGAACGTCATCAGCTACCGCCCGCGGTCGGCCGTCCGCGACGTCGCCCGCGCGTTGGGCTACTCTCAGGGACAGCAGGACGCTTGGTCGAAGCAGCTTGATCGTTGGGGGTCACTGCCGGAACGAAACGGTTCACCGCGGTCTTCACTGGAATCATCTTATGATCATGAAATTCCGGTGGAGGTCATGAATCTGACCAGGCAGCTCCTGGGTTTCCCCCGGCACCTGGGTATCCATTCCGGCGGAATGGTCATCTGTGATCGTCCGGTGGCCGAGGTCGTGCCCGTGGAGTGGGCTCGAATGCCCGGGCGAACGGTCATCCAGTGGGACAAGGACGACTGTGCGGCGGCCGGGCTGGTCAAGTTCGACCTGTTGGGTCTCGGTATGTTGTCCATGCTGCACGGCGTGTTCGATCTCATTCGTGATCATCACGGCCGGGCACTCGACCTCACATCGATCCCACCGGAGGATCCCGCGGTCTACGACATGCTCTGCGCGGCCGATTCCGTCGGGGTTTTCCAGGTCGAGAGCCGGGCCCAGATGGCGACGTTGCCGCGGCTGCGCCCACGTCGTTTCTACGATCTCGTGGTCGAGGTCGCGCTGATTCGGCCTGGTCCGATCCAGGGCGGCGCGGTCCATCCCTACATCCGCCGCCGTAACGGCGCCGAGGAGATCACCTATCCGCATCCGCTGCTGCGCCGCTGCCTGGCGAAGACTCTCGGTATACCGATTTTTCAGGAACAGCTCATGCAGATGGCGATCGATATCGCCGGCTTCTCGCCGGCCGAGGCCGACCAGTTGCGGCGGGCGATGGGGTCGAAAAGAGCGTCGGAACGCATCGAACGCCTCCGGGCCAGGATGTATGAAGGTATGGCTGCGAACGGTGTTACCGGCCGGACCGCGGAGGATATCTACGACAAGATCGCCGCATTTGCCGACTTCGGATTCCCGGAAAGCCATTCGGTAAGTTTCGCCTTCCTCGTCTACGCCAGTTCATGGGTGAAGCTCTACTATCCTGCGGCCTTCTGCGCGGCGCTGTTGAACGCGCAGCCGATGGGGTTCTACTCGCCGCAGAGCCTGGTCGCGGACGCCCGTCGCCATGGGGTCGTGATCCACGGTCCCGACGTCAACCTGTCGCTGGCCGGGGCTACGCTGGAAGGAACGTCCGCTCAGGGTGGGGCGGTGAGTGCCCGCGACAGCGGCGGGCCTGTAGGCGACCTGCGGCTGGTCGTGGACCAGCCGGCGGTTCGGCTGAACCTTACCAAAATCCAACAAATTCAATCCACAACAACCAAACACATCATCACCGAGCGCCGCGCCGGAGGTCCGTTCGTCAGCATGTCCGACGTGGTTCGCCGGAGCGGGATCAGCGCCGCTCAGGTGGAGGCGTTGGCCACAGCCGGAGCGTTCGACTGCTTCGGGCTGGCTCGACGTGAGGCGCTGTGGGCCGCCGGGGCAGTTGCGCAGGCCCGTCCGGATCGGCTTGAGGGCACTGAGATCGGTACGGCTGTGGCGACGGTCGCACCCTTTTTGCCGGGTATGAACGGGCTTGAGCGGGCGATGGCCGATCTGTGGGCGACCGGGATCACGCCGGACAGCTATCCCACGCAGTTCATCCGTGATCGTCTGGACGCGCTGGGCGTCCTGTCCGCAGTGTTGGTGCGTGCGGCGGAGGCGGGCACCCGGGTTCTCGTCGCCGGTGTGGTGACACACAGACAACGACCGGAGACCGCTGGTGGCACGATATTTCTCAACCTGGAGGACGAGACCGGAATGGTGAACATCATCTGTTCCCATGGCGCCTGGGTGCGCTACCGCCGGGTGGCCAGGACCGCGCCGGCGCTGATGGTACGGGGACGGCTGGAGAAGGCCGAGGATGTGGTGAACGTCATCGCCGAGCGTTTGGATCGCTTGGCGCTGGCGATCCCCACGAACGATCCGGGGACTTCGGCCGCCGGCGATGCGAGAAGAACCACGATCGCATTGCCTTTGGGCTTTAGGTCGCGGGATTTCCGGTGACTCGCCGCGTCCCTCGTGCCGGTCGCTCGTGGCTGCCGACGACGGGGGCGTTGCGTGAGGTTCGCCGGCAGGTGACGACGGGAGGATGGCGGCCCGCGGCTACCCTGCCGCATGAGACGTCGGGAAGTCCCGAACGGGCATCGCCCAACCGGAGGTACGGCATGGTTGTCGGAAGTCGTCCAGTCAGCTGGGAAGATCTTCGCCAAGCCGTGGTCTGGCAGGGTCTGCGGGATGCGCTGGCTGTCATCACTCCGCCCGGGAACACCTCGCTCACGATCGTGGACGCCGGCGGCGGGAGCGGTGGGTTCGCGGTACCACTGGCCGAGCAGGGCCACCGGGTGACAGTGGTTGATCCGAGCCCTGACTCACTCGCGTCCCTCGACCGGCGGGCAGCTGAACGCGGGGTCACGCATCTGGTGGCGGCACGTCAGGGTGATCTTTGTACTCTCCCGGGGATCGTCGGTGCAGCATCCTGCGACGTACTGCTGTGTCACACCGTGCTGGAAGTCGTGGATGAACCCGCCCGTGCCCTTGCGGCCGCAGCGTTGGTCCTGCGTCCGGGCGGGCTGCTCAGCATCGTCGCGGCCAACCGGGACGCGGTCGTGCTCGCCCGCGCGCTCGCGGGCAGGTTCGCGGAGGCGCAGTACGCGCTTGCCGATCCCGGCGGGCGGTGCGGAACATCCGACTCTGCGCACCGTTTCGATGCGCGTGCTCTCGCCGGCATGGTGCGCGATGCCGGTGCCGATGTGATCGCGATCCACGGTGTACGGGTGTTCGCAGACCTGGTACCCGGAGCGTTGGTGGACGGCGACCCGTCCGCCGCCGAGCGGTTGCTGCGCCTGGAGATCGCCGCGTCGTCCCGTCGGCCGTTTCGCGATCTTGCCACTCAGTTGCACGTCCTCGCTCACCGCAACGCCGGCTGACAGCAGGCAGCTGAATGCGGTCACGGTGAGCACTGACGGGCTGCCTGACGATGAGGGCAGCTGTGTCCTGCACGTCGACATGGACGCATTCTTCGCCTCGGTCGAGGTGCGGGCCGCACCACGCCTGCGGGGCTGTCCCGTGATCGTCGGTGGCGGCGCGCGGGGGGTGGTGCTGTCCGCAACCTATGAGGCCCGTCGCTACGGCGTGCGAAGCGCCATGCCCATGGCCCAGGCGCGTCGACTGTGCCCGGCGGCGGTGGTGGTGCCCGCCAACCACGACGCTTACCGTGCGGCGTCGACAGCGGTCATGGAGATCTTTCATGACGTCACGCCGATGGTCCAGCCGCTGTCCCTTGACGAGGCGTTTCTCGACGTCACGGGCGCTCGGCGGCATTTTGGACCGCCGGCTTGCGTGGCGGCGGCCATCCGGGCCAGGGTTGCCTCCGAGCAAGGGCTGACCTGTTCGGTCGGGGTGGCGCCGTCGATGTTCATCGCCAAGATTGCGTCCGCGCGGTGCAAGCCGGACGGGTTGCTGGTGGTTCCCGATCATGGCGTGCTTGCTTTCCTGCATCCACTGCCCACCACCGCGCTGTGGGGAGTCGGGGAACGTACTGAGGCAACCCTGCGGCGTCTGGGTCTGCGTACCATCGGTGACATCGCCGACACTCCGCTCGCCACCCTGCGGGCTGTGCTCGGCCGGGCTGTGGGAACGCAGCTGTCCGCGCTCGCCCACGGCCGTGACGACCGGGTGGTCAGTCCACCCGCGGTCGATCGCAGCATCGGGGCCGAAGTGACCTTCCCGGTCGACACCGCGGATCGAGCCGGCATCGTCCGGGAGCTGTTGCGCCTGTCTGAGCGGATCGGCGCCCGGCTGCGGGGCCGCAGCTACGGAGCCCGCACTATCTCGCTCAAGGTCCGCTATGCTGACTTCAGCACCGTTACCCGGGCGCGGACGCTGCCTGAAGCGACCGATGTCGCACAGACGATCTATCGCACTGCATGTGAACTGTTCGACGGGCTTCGCGCTGAGGCCATTGCCGCTCGACCGGTCGCGGTACGTCTGGTCGGCGTGCGGGTTGAGAATCTCGTCGCGGCCGGGGACCTGACTCATCAGCTCGTGTTGGGTGAGCGCCGCTTCGGGCGACGGGATGCCGAGCATGCCGCTGACCGTGCGCGTAGCCGCTTCGGTGCGGACACGATCCGGCCGGCGTCGCTGATGACATCTCCCGGTGTCACCCGGGATGGGCTTCCCGGTGTCACCCGGGATGGGCAGGGGGAGGACTGAGGGCAGGACGAACCGATCGGTCTGTCTCGGCATGGTTGGTTGCCTACCGCGCCCGCCCGCTCGTGCCTATTCTTGGGTGTCAGGTTCCGTCTGCCGGACCTGCCGGTCGTGGGAGGAGCGTCGATGCCGCTCTCGGAAAACGAGCAGCGCCTGCTGGATCAGATTGAGCGCGCGCTCGTCGAGGACGATCCGAAGTTCGCGAGCACGGTCCGCTCGACGAACCCCCGTACCTACCTGCTACGCAGGGTTCGTCACAGCGTTCTCGTGTTCGTGCTCGGATTGGTCGTCCTGGTCGTCGGAGTCGTACTCAACCGGACGCCGCTGATAGTGGTCTTCGGTGTGCTCGGCTTCGGTTTGATGTTGTTCGCGGCGTCGCGGGGCGCTGCCGATCTTCGCCGGATCGGTGGTCGCGGTGGCGAGTCGGGCGGTCGTCATCCGTCGGTTTCACGGCGCCAGCCCCGTGCTTCGATCACTGCGCGCCTTGAGGAACGCTGGCGCCGTCGATGGGAGGACAGGGACGGCCAGTGACGGTCGGTGATGGTCAGGTTGACTGACGGCTGGGTCGTCTCCGTCGGCCGAATCGGCCGAATCGGCCGAATCCACCCAGCCCACCGACCACCGAGCGTGGGGCGACCAGCGCGCGCGCTCGGTCGCTGCGCGGGGCCGCCGTCCGCAGCAGCTGCCCGACCAGCTGCAGGTTACGTCCGATCCCTGCGTCGGACGTGCCGGACCGGGCCAGCGTGGGCGGTCCGTAGCAGGCCAGCTCCTCCGCCTCGGCGATCTGGAACAACGCAGCCCGTGCCGTCTCGGCGTCGGGTGCCGCGACCTCGGCGCTCGCGGCGATGTGGTCGGCCAGGCGCATTGCGACGGCCCGCGGCGACTCGTTCGAGCGCAGCGGCAATCCAAGATCGGCCGTGAGGTCCGTGAGTTCGGCCCAGACCGCGTGCACCCGGACATCCACGGCCGTTGACCCGTCGCGATCGGGGTGACCGCCTGTCATCGCGACGGCGACACGGCGGCGGCGGCGCGCGATCCGCACCATGGCCGGAAGCAGCAGCACCACGACGATGCCGGTCCCGAGCAGAGCCCGCGCACCCCACCGGATGATCGTAGATAGTGAAATGCTTACGGAATGTGTTTTTTCGGAAGCATTTGGCTCCGCGATGGGTGCGCCATCCCGGCTGGCACCAGGATGCGGCCCCGTCGCCGGAGTCGGCGTGGCGGCGTTGCGCGACGGTGCGGCCGAGGAGTTCGCACCGGGCCCGGTCGCGTCGGGGGACAAAGCGTACGCCGGGGTAATGGTACCGTCCGCACGAGGAGTGGGCTCGAAGGAAACCCACCCGATCGAGGCGAACCACGCTTCCGGCCAGGCGTGCGCATCCTTGTTGGTGATCAGATAGCTGCCGTCAGACTGTCGGGTCCCCGGGACGAAGCCGATCACAACCCGGGCCGGGATGCCGAGAGCTCGCAGCAGCACGGTCATCGCGGAGGCGAACTGCTCGCAGTAGCCACGTCTGCTCGTGAACAGGAACTCGGTCAGAGCCCCGTCCTGGGTCGTGGGAGCGCCGTTGAGGTCATAGATGAAGTTGGTGTCGTGCAGGTAGTTCTGGATCGCGACGGCCTGCTGGTAGCTGTTCGTGCGGGTCGCTGTTATGTCACGGGCGAGTTTCCCGACCCGCGGGTCGGTACTGGGCGGAATCTCCGTGTCAATCTTCAGATCTGCCGGGACCGTCCGCGGTGAGGCCGCGAGCTGGCTTGGAAGCGGGTCGGGGATGGACGCTTCCACCTGGAAGTGTGCGCCGGCGGTAGTGGCCCGGGTACTGAAGACCGTGCCGGTGTCGGCGGACAGTCGCCAGTCGTGGTCCGGAGCAAGACCGTCGATCCTGGTCGGGGTCCCAGGCAGGGGAAGGTAGCGTTCCGTCAGGACCGTCGACACGTTGATTGTTGCTGACACCGTTGTGGCGCGGGTGTTGCGGGCCACCGTGGGAAGGCCGTCGCTGATTTTCGCATCGCTGGTCGCGTGCAGTGAGCGGAGAGTGAACCGCTGCCCGTCGAACTGTTCCAGCGCGGTCAGCCGCAGGTAGCGGGGAGTGGCCGTGCGCACCGACAGCAGGCTCGTGGGCTCGCTGGCATGCAGTTGCTGCGACATCGAGACGAATGGCGGCACCACGATCGCCGAACCCGGGCCGACCGTGTAGCGGGGAACACCCTGCTGGCGGGCCAATGGTCCCACCCCGTCGAAGGACGGCAACAGGGCCGGGACCGCCAGGGTGCACACCACCGCGCACAGGGCGATGCCGGCGGCAAGGCTGGCTGCGCTGTTCGGTAGTGACGGCCGCTCCGATCGGGTGATCGACTTTCCCCAGCGTTCGAGCGTCTGCCGCCTGTCCATCGCGAGCAGCAGCAGAAATCCTGCCGTGCCGAGCAGGAACGGCGCTACTCCGACACCGCGTGGCAGCACGGCGGCGGGCAGCATGAACAACGCCAGCAGCGGAAGTCCCGCGAGTGTCGGGCGTCGGATCGTCACCACCAGGAGATCGACGATCGTCGCGACGACGTAGACGCCGGTAACGGTGAGTATCACCAGGCCCGGTCGTTGCGGCACCGGTGCGGCAAGCCTGGCCACGTCGTCGCGACCGGCCGTGACCAGGGTGCGCAGCGCATCCACCGTCCGTCCCGTCGGGACCAGACCGGCGACGGCGGTATCGCGCGCATACAGCGCCGTAACCAATATCACGAGCCCCAGCAGCCCGAGCACGAGTGCCACCGGGATGGCCAGCCGGAGCGCCCGCGCCAACGCGGCCGTGGCCACAGCTACCGCGGTGGCCACGATCACGGGACCGAACCACCACCAGAAGCCTTCGAACAACGGCGTGAGCGCGGATGCGCAGAGCAGCGACGCCAGGGCGCCACCGATGGCAGAGGAGAGTCGGGGCTGGGAAGTCACCGGGCCACTCCGGCCTGTGTGTTCGTGGACAGCGCGTGGGTCGGTTCCACCGTCGGTCCCGGCGCCGGACCACCACCTGCGCCCGGGCCCACCTCAGGCCCACCGGTGGTTGACGCCGGTGTGCGCAGGTCGTCATGAACCATGCCGACCGGCACCGGCACCGGCACCGGCACCGGCACCGGCACCGAGACCGGCACCGGTACGGGTCCGGGCCGGTGCTCCGTCGTGGCCGTCGCGCCATCCGGGGTCGGTTCTTTTCCAGCCGTTCCCGGCCACAACGCGGCGAGCTTGTCGCCGTAGGACGCGATGATCACTGTCCAGCCGTGACGCTGGAAGATCGCCCGGTGCGCCTGCAGGGTTTCCTTCCCGCCGGCTGAGGCGTCCGCGCCCCAGGTCGCCACGTCGACCAGCACAGCGATCGCGGTGGCGTCGCGTGGGCGTGCCCGGGCCAGGACAGCGGCCTGCGCCGGATCGGTCTGCCCGATGATCGCGACCACCATCGCGTTGTCAGCGGCCTGCAGACGGCTGCGCGCGCCGTGGATCGAAACAGTGTCGGTCGTGTCCACGACCGCGAGCGTGTCCAGCAGCGTGGTCGGGTTGCGCGATCCCCTGGCCGCGGCCGGGGTCGTGGCGTTGCCGCACAGCAGCCGGACCGTCTGGCCCGTCGCGGTCAGGTGTACTGCGATCGAGGCGGCCGCGCCGACCGCCCATTCGAACGGGGACACGGGGCCCCGATCGGCCCAGGCATCGGAGCGGGTGTCGAGGAACAGGGTCGCGCTGCTCGGGCGGAAGCCCTCTTCCTGGCGCACCATCAGGGCGCCGGTGCGGGCGCTGGTCCGCCAGTGAACCCGCCGAAGGTCGTCGCCGGGCTGATACGCACGGGTGGAGAAGTCGTCCGCACCAGCAGTCGACACATGCCGGTGACGGTGGGTGTTGATCGTGCCATTACCGCCGGGACGGGTCCGGGGCAGGACCTCCACCGGCGGGGTCACGATCAGCTCGTCGCGGCTGCGGAACGTGCGCGCGAGCTCGCAGAGCCCGAAGGGATCCGTGATCCGGATCGCCATCGGACCGATCACGTGGCGGCCGCGCAGCTGGGGACGAAGCTGGTAGGTGAAGTACCGGGCGCCACCCGCCTCCACCCGGTCGAGCACGAACCGGGCCCGGAAGCCGAGAGGGTCTGGAACCTCGTCATCGACCAGCAGGACCGAGGAGGGACGTCCACTCATGTTGTCGATCCGGATGCCGACCGACACGGCACCGCCCACGGCCACCCGGGCGGGCATGAGAAGGCGGTGGCACGCGAGCCGGTAGCGGGTCTTGCACACGAACGCCGCCGCGCACACCGGCAGCGCCACTAGCAGAACGCCGACGCGGAGCAGGTCCTCCTCGCCGACCGTGGCGGCCAGTGCGCAGCAGGCCAGTCCGGTGGCCACGAAGCAGAGCCCGCGGATGGTCAGCCCGCGTATCGCCGCCAGAAAGTCGAGCACGGGAATTCAACGGCCGCGGTGCGGCGGACGTGCCCCATGGCGTGGGATGGGGACACGCGCGACGATGTCCGCAATGATCCGGGAGGTGATGTCGGTCATGGACGTGCTCGACATCGCGATGTCGGGGTTCACCAGCAGCCGGTGTGCGAGCACCGGCGCCGCCATGGCCTGGACGTCGTCGGGTAGGACGAAGGCGCGGCCGTCAAGGGCGGCCCGGGCCCGGGCGGTCCGCACGAGGTGCAGGGTCGCACGGGGGGATGCGCCCAGGGCGAGTTCGGGATGCCGGCGGGTGGCGGCCACGAGGTCGACGATGTAGCGGCGTACGTCATCGGACACATGGATGGCGCGCACCAGGGAAATCAGCTTGGCGATCTCGCCTGCGTCGGTGGCGGGACTGATCCCGTCCAGGGGTTCGGTGGTCCCGTGGCTGTCGATCATGGCTAGCTCGGCCTCGGGCGATGGGTAGCCCATCGACACCCGCGCGGCGAAACGATCGCGCTGCGCTTCCGGTAGTGGATGGGTGCCTTCCATCTCGATCGGGTTCTGGGTCGCTATGACCATGAACGGTGGCTCCAGGTGATAGGTGACACCGTCGATGGTGACCTGGTGTTCCTCCATGCATTCCAGGAGTGCCGACTGTGCCTTGGGGGCAGCCCGGTTGATCTCGTCGCCGACGACGATGTTGGCGAACACCGGCCCGGGGCGGAACTCGAAGTCCCTGGTGTCCTGGTTGTAGACGCTCACCCCGGTGACGTCGCTGGGTAGCAGGTCCGGTGTGAACTGGATGCGGCGGACCCGAGCGTCGATGGAGCGCGCGAGGGCCTTGGCGAGCATCGTCTTTCCCACGCCGGGTACGTCCTCGATCAGCAGGTGGCCGCCGGCGAGCAGGACGATCAGTGAGATCCTGATCACCTCGGGCTTACCGTCGATGACGGTCCCGACGGCCTGAGTCACGCGCGTCGCGACATCCGCCAGGTGGTGCAGCTCGGTCCCCGGCTCGCGCCAGTGCATGACGCCGGGCTCCGTCACCGTCACGTCAGCCTCCGTCCTCAGGTCAGCCGTCGTCAGATCGGCACGGTGGGCCCGGCGGACCCTCCACGAGTGTGACACCAAGGCGGGCGATGGCCTTCACGCGTCGAGAATCATCTGCCCACCGATGTCCGGAAAGCGTACTGATTCGCGGCGGCATTGGATCGTAGCTGCCACGACTGTTACTCGCAGGCGTTTTTGTCATGTTTGGTCAAAGGACACATTGACGTCGCATCGATGATCCATATGCCTCGGTGGTTGTGGGCTTCGAGGGGTGTGTCCGGAGTGTCGGAGGGCTTCCCGGTGGGGGAGAGTGGGGTACAGTGGCGCGCAGTGGGGGACAGGCGCACTCGCAGGCCAACCAGAGCGGGACTGGATGGCCCTGAACCTCCCGGGTACGGGCGAGGAGGGCGCCGATGTTCCTCGGCAGCCACACGCCACGGCTCGACGACAAAGGCCGGCTCACGCTGCCGGCGAAGTTTCGTGAGGAGCTGGAAGGGGGGCTTGTGATTACCAAGGGGCAGGAGCGATGCCTCTACGTGTTCCCCATGGTTGAGTTCACCCGGATCAGCGACTCGCTGCGGACCGCGCCAGTTACAGCAAAGGCGCTGCGGGATTACAGCCGTGTCTTCTTTTCCTCCGCGTCGGACGACGTTCCCGACCGGCAGGGCAGGATCACCATCCCGCCCGCGCTCCGGGCCTACGCGGAGCTGACCCGCGACTGCGTGGTGAACGGTGCGAACACCCGGGTGGAGATCTGGGACGCCTCCCGTTGGGACACCTATCTCGCCGGCCAGGAGGAGACCTTCGCGGCGCTTTCCGAGGAGGTGTTGCCCGGCGTCATCTAGAGGCTAGAGGTGGAGACACCTGAGGACGGGGCGCCGGCGTGCGCCGAGGTCTCCCCCCGCTCTGCACCGGACGTCACTTCCCCGGTGTCCGGTGATGCGAGCGGGGCGGGACCTGGGCACATGCCGCACTTTCGGGAACGGGATGTGATGTGGACAACCCGGGACCAGGCTAGTCGTCCAACAGATGTGTGATTTACATCTTTGTTCTTCACACCTTCACCCGTCGCGGCTTGCCATTGTCGTGGCGAAACGCCCGCCGCGAGGTCCACGAACAGTTCGAGGAGGTCGAGGTGGACGCCATACACACCCCGGTCCTCTCCGACCGCGTTGTCGCCCTGCTGGCACCGGCGTTGGGTGCACCCGGGGCGGTGGTGGTCGATGCCACCGTGGGACTCGCGGGTCATGCGAGCGCGTTACTCGCCACCTGTCCCGATGTTCACCTGGTCGGTCTTGACCGTGACCCGCAGGCGCTGGGAGAAAGCCGCGCCCGGCTTGCGGCCGAAGGCGACCGGGTCACTCTTGTACACGCGGTGTACGACCAGTTGCCGGCGGTTCTTGACACACTCGGCCTCACACAGGTGCACGGCGTGTTGTTCGACCTCGGCGTGTCCTCACTGCAGCTCGACTCCGACGAGCGGGGATTCAGCTATTCCCGGGACGCCCCACTGGACATGCGAATGGACCCGACCAGGGGTTCTACCGCGGCGGATGTCCTCAACACCTACGGTGTCGACGAACTTGCTCGGGTCCTGCGTGACTACGGAGAGGAACGGTTTGCCCGGCGGATTGCCTCAGCCGTGGTCGCTGAGCGTGCCCGCGAACCGTTCACATCCTCAGCCCGACTTGTCGATCTTGTTCGGCGGGCCATTCCGGCGGCGACCCGCCGTACCGGCGGAAATCCGGCAAAGCGCACGTTCCAGGCATTGAGGATCGAGGTCAACGGTGAGCTCGCGGCGCTCGCGCAGGCCCTGCCTGCGGCCCTCGACGCGCTCGCCGTTGGGGGGAGGCTGGTCGTGCTTGCCTACCATTCGCTGGAGGACCGCATGGTCAAGCGGGCGCTGGCGGCCCGGGTGCGGCTCGATCTGCCGCCCGACCTGCCGGTGATCCCCCCGGAAGCCGTCCCGACGATGCGGTGGCTCACCCGCGGCGGCGAGGTGCCGTCGCCGGACGAGGTCGCGGCCAATCCGAGAGCCGCCGCGGCGAAGCTGCGCGGGGTCGAGCGGACCAGCCGTGGCGCGGCATGACCGCCCCCGCACCCCCGCTGCCGCGCCGGCGCAGGCCCAGGACGCGCCCGGTGGTGGACGTCGGCCGCGCGTCGGCGCGTGCCAGCGTCCGGGCCTCCTCGGCCACGGCATTCGGCGACACCGCTATCCCTATTCCCTCCCTGGGCGGCCGGGTCGGAGTCGCGCCTGCTCCTGACCGTCCGTTGCGGCGCTCACACCCACCACGCTGGGCGTCGGCGCCATCACCCCTTGCGGTCACCCGACCGACACCTCGCGGACACACGCCGCGCGCACCGTTCGTGACCCTGTTACTGCTGCTCATGGGTGCCGGTCTGATGTGCCTGTTGCTGATCAACACGGCGCTCGCGCAGAACGCGTTCCTGGTCCACAAGCTGCAGAAGTCCTCGGCGGTGCTGTCCGACGAGGAGCAGACGCTCTCGCTGCGCCTCGACCGGCTGTCCGACCCGGCGAACCTCGCCGCCAGGGCGACCGATCTCGGGATGGCCTATGGCGGTATTCCCGCCTACCTGCCGCCCGGAACCGTGCTACCACCGGGCGCCCGTGTGATCGACACGGATCCGTCATCCGGCGTGGTCACCATCCTGGTGCCCAGCGGGCGAGCGCCGGTCGCCGGCGCGGGTGCGGTCGGAGGTGTCCCGGTGGGCGCCAGGCCCGCCGGAAGTGGCCGGTGACCTCAACCCTCAACCCGTCGTCCTGGCGCGGTCGATCGCGACTACGGCTGGTTTCCGACCGTGGCCAGCGGGTGGCCGACGACCAGTGGGCGCAGGGCGAGGAGACCGGCTTCACTGACGGCTACGCCGATCCCGACGGCTACCGCCATCGCGATTCGGACGGTGACCAGGACGACGGGTCCGGGTGGGACGACGGTTCCGGCTATGCATATGACCCGGCCGGCTATGACCCGGCCGGCTATGACCCGGCCGGCTATGACCCGGCCGGCTATGACCCGGCCGGCTATCGCCCGGCCGGCTATCGCCCGGCCGGTAGCCGGCCGGGCCGTGGGTGGGATGCGCGCCCCGGCCGCCCTGACCGCCCGGCTCCCCGGGGGGGCGGCAACCGGGTGCGTACGTCGGGCGCGCGTCCGCTTCGGGCCCGCGACGCCGGAGCTCGCCGGCCACGACCGCGGACCCGCCCGGCCCGCCCAGCCCGCCCGCCGATGCGGCTGGGTAACCCGCGCCGACGGCTGCGGACCGCGGTCGTCATCCTCTGTTCGCTGTTGATCGTGCTCGCCGGCCGTCTGACCCAGCTGCAGGCGTTCCAGGCGTCCGTCTACGCCACCCGCGCCGAGCAGGGGCGGCTGCACACCGCGGCACTGCCCGCGGCCCGTGGTGTCATCACCGATCGCGGTGGCGCGATTCTGGCGCGGGACGTCGACGCGCGCTCGGTGTATGCGGACCCGCATAACGTCACCGACCCTCGTGCCGTCGCGAATGTGCTCGCGCCCATCCTGGCGGTGCCCGCGGACACCCTGCTGGCCAGGCTCAAGAGCAGTGGACGCTTCGTCTACCTCGCCCGTGGGCTCGACCCGGCGGTGGGTACGGCGGTGACCAGACTCCAGCTGGCTGGCGTCGGTGTCCTGGAGGAGCGTCGTCGGCTCTACCCGGCCGGCTCCCTCGCATCCAATATCGTGGGCTTCACCACGGTTGGTGACAATGACGTCCTCACGGGCGGAGGCGGCATCGAAGGTGCATATGACCGGGTGCTGCGTGGGATCGACGGGTCGCGCCGCGTCGAGATGGATCCGGCGGGTCGGCCCATCCCGTCCGCGGCAAGCCGGGAGTCCGATCCGGTGCCGGGTTCGAGCGTGCGGCTCACCCTTGACCGCGACATCCAGTGGGCCGCGCAGGCGGCGCTCGCCGAAGCGGTGCGCGCTACCCAGGCTGACGGCGGAACCGTCGTGGTCATGGTCCCGGGCAGCGGAGACATCCTGGCGATGGCCGATGCGCCTGACTACGACCCGAACAAGCTCGGCAGCGCTGATCCCTCGGCACTGAAGAACCGTGCCACCCAGGACGCCTACGAGCCCGGCAGCGTCAACAAGGTGATCACTATGGCCGCGGCGATAGACCGCGGTCTGATCACGCCGGAGACGCCGGTGACCGTGCCGTCGAGCATGCGCATCGCGGGCCAGACCTTCACCGACGCGGAAGTGCACGGCGTCGAGCACCTCACCGCGGCCGGGGTGTTGGCCCGGTCCAGCAATCTCGGGACGATCCAGATTGCGAGCAGGCTCGGTTCGGCCAACCTGGAGACCGCGCTGCGCGCCTTCGGGCTCGGGTCCAGGACGGGCCTGCGGTTCCCGGGCGAGAGCGCGGGCATCCTCAAGGCGTCGTCGGCCTGGGACCCCCAACAGGCGGCCACGATCCCCTACGGACAGGGAATGTCCGCGACCGCGCTCCAGATGGCGTCGGTCTACGCGACGGTCGCCAACGGCGGGGTCCGGGTCTCGCCCCGCCTGGTGGACAGCACCACCTCACCGGACGGGGTCGTGCACACCATGCCCCGGGACCCCGGCACCCGGGTGATCAGCGCGAGTACCGCCACGACCGTCGCGCAGATGTTGGAAGCGGTGGCCACCGACTCGGGGACCGCACCGCTGGCGGCTATCAACGGTTACCGTGTGGCGGGCAAGACCGGAACAGCCCAGCGGCCCGGCCCGGCCGGGCACTACAACGGCTATGTCGCCTCGTTCGTGGGCTTCGCGCCAGCAGACCAGCCCAGGGTGGTCGTCGAGGTGGTGCTCGACAACCCCCGGGACGGCCATTTCGGCGGGACGGTCGCCGCGCCGGTGTTCCAGAAGGTGATGACCTTCGCTCTGGCGACGCTCGCAGTGCCCCCGCCTGGCACGACGGCACCCAGGTTCGTCCTCGACCGTGATGCCAGGCGTTGACCGGTCGCGGGCCTGGGACGGCTGGATACTAGGGTCGTCGACGTGACCTCACCGGTGTTGCGTCCGGTTGCCCCGTCGGCGCGGGCACTCACCGACCTGACGTCCCGATGCGCCGATCTCGTGCTGGCCGGTGGCCCGCCCGAGGGGGTGTTCGTCCGCGGCATCACCCACGACTCGCGCGCTGTGCGGCCCGGCGACCTCTACGCGGCGCTGCCGGGTGCCCGGGTGCACGGTGCCGCCTTCGTCGAGCAGGCACTCGCGGCCGGTGCCGCGGCTGTGCTCACCGACCCGGCCGGTGCCGACCGCATCGCCGGGCTTGCGGCCGGGAGCGCGCGGGTACCCGTGCTCGTCTGCGCCGACCCGCGTGCGGCGCTGGGAACGGTCGCGTCCTGGGTCTACGGCGATCCGTCCCGGTCCCTGACGCTGCTGGGCGTCACCGGAACCAACGGCAAGACAACCGTGGCATACCTGCTGGAGGCGGGGCTGCGTGCCGCCGGCCACACGACCGGGTTGCTCGGCACCGTATCGACGCTGGTGGCCGGGGCCGCGGTCCCGTCGGTGCGCACCACCCCGGAGGCGACCGACCTGCAGGGGCTGCTCGCGGTCATGGTTGAACACGGCGTGACGGCGGCGGCGATGGAGGTCTCCAGCCACGCCATCGCCCTGCACCGGGTCGGTGGGATCCGGTTCGCGGGTGCGGCCTTCACCAACCTCAGCCAGGACCATCTTGACTTCCACCCGTCCATGGAGGCTTACTTCGCGACAAAGGCCGCACTGTTCGCTCCCGGACGGACCGGGGTGTCCGTCATCGACACCGACACCTCCTGGGGGCGCAGGCTCGCGGCCGGTGTCCCGGCTGCGGTGACCTGTGGTCGCAATGCCGACGCCCGGTGGCGCGCGATCGACGTCAGCGGCGGTCCAGCGGGAAGCACGTTCCGTGCGCACGGTCCAGATGGCGTGGACGTCGAGGTGCGCATTGCGCTGCCCGGTGCCTTCAACGTCAGCAACGCCCTGGTGGCGCTGGCGCTGCTCGTCGCCACCGGGGTGGGGGCCGACACCGCCGCCGCCGGGCTCGCGAGCCTGCCCGGCGTCCCGGGCAGGATGGAGCGAATCGACGCCGGCCAGCCGTTCGTCGGTCTCGTCGACTACGCCCACACCCCGGACGCGGTGGAGACGCTGCTGGCAACCGTGCGACCGCTGGTCGGCGGACGCGTGATCATTGTCCTTGGCTGTGGTGGCGACCGTGATCGTGGCAAGCGCCCGCTGATGGGAGCGGCTGCGGTCAGCGGCGCCGACGTCACGATCTTCACCAGTGACAATCCCCGGTCGGAGGACCCGGAAGTGATCATTGCTCAGATGTGTGCCGGTGCGACGACAGTGCCCGCCGGCGCCCGTGGCGAGGTACTGGTGGAGGTCGACCGGGCCGCGGCGATCCGTCTCGCGGTGAGCCTGGCCGGGTCCGCGGACGCGGTCGTCGTGGCCGGCAAAGGACACGAGACCGGACAGGAGCGTGATGGCACGGTGACGCCCTTCGACGATCGGGACGTGCTGCGGGCCGCGCTTGCCGCTGCCGGCAGCGGCGCCGATGCCGGCACGGGATCGCGACAGAGCCCCGGCGGGAGGGGCGTCCACAGGTGATAGCGCTCTGCCTGCGCGACGTCGCGGCCGTCGTCGGTGGTCGGCTCGATGCCGTGCCCGACCCGGCCGCACCGATCACCGGCGTTGTGGTCGACTCACGCCAGGTCGGTCCCGGCGCGTTGTTCGTCGCCGTGGTCGGTGCCAGGGTCGACGGCCACGACTTCGCCGCGGACGCGGTCCGGGCCGGCGCCACCGCGGTGCTGGCGGCACGGCCGGTCGGCGTACCGGCGGTCGTGGTCACCGACCCCACGGTCGCGCTCGCCGCGCTCGCCGCCGAGGTGCGCGACCGCTCGTCGGCAACGGTGGTCGCCGTGACCGGATCGTCGGGCAAGACCACCACCAAGGACCTTCTCGCCGATCTGCTGGGTGAACTCGGGCCCACGGTCGCCGCGCCCGGTTCGTTCAACAACGAGATCGGCCTGCCGTTGACCCTGCTGAGCCTGGAGCCCACCACCAGGTTCGTCGCGCTGGAGATGGGCGCCCGCGGCCTCGGCCATGTCGCCGCACTGTGCGAACTGGCCCGGCCCGAGATCGGCGTCGTCCTGAACGTCGGGTCGGCGCACGTCGGTCAGTACGCCGACGGGCGTGCCGGTATCGCCCGGGCCAAGGGGGAGCTCGCCGCGGCCGCATCCACCGCCGCCGTCCTGAACATCGACGACCCCCTGGTCGCGGCGATGGCGACCCGGGCCCGCGGCGAGGTCATCACGTTCGGCGAGAGCGCGCGGGCCGATGTACGGGCGGGGCGCGTCAGCGTCGACGACAACGGGTGTGCACGGTTCGATCTGCTCACCGCCGGTGAACGCCATCCTGTCGCGTTGAATCTCGTCGGTGCGCACTACGTCGCGAACGCGCTGGCCGCCGCGGCGGTCGCGATCCGTCTGGGGCTCTCGCCGGAGCGCGCCGCGGCCGCGTTGTCCCGGTCCCGGGCCCGCAGCCGGTGGCGGATGGAGGTCACCGTCACCGGCAACGGTGTCACGGTCGTCAACGACACTTACAACGCCAACCCGGAGTCGATGCGGGCGGCCCTGAAGGCCCTGGTCGAGATGAGCCGCGGCCGGCGGGCCTGGGCCGTGCTCGGGGGGATGGGGGAGCTGGGCGCGGCCGCGGACGACGAGCATGACGCCCTCGGTCGGCTGGTGGTCCGCCTCGGTGTGCCGCGTCTGGTCGTGGTGGGGGCACACGCTCGCCGGATACACCTCGGGGCGTCACTGGAGGGTTCGTGGTCAGGAGAGTCTGTCTGGGTCGCCGACGTCGAGGCGGCGGGTGGGCTGTTGCGGGAGCGGGTGGCGCCGGGTGACGTGGTGCTGGTGAAGGCGTCCCGCGCGTTCGGCCTCGAGCGGGTCGTCGCTGAGTTGACCGGCACCGAGTTGACCGGCACTGACCTGACCGGCGCCGAACCGATGGACGGCGCACGGCCCGCCGAGCGGGGTGCACACGGGTGAGAGGCGTACTGGTCGCCGCGCTGGTGGCCCTGGTGGTGTCGCTGCTGGGCACGCCGTCGGTCATCCGGCTGTTCCGTCGGCGCGGTTACGGACAGGAGATCCGCGAGGACGGACCGTCAAGTCATCTTACCAAGCGTGGTACCCCCACGATGGGTGGCACGGTCATCATCCTGGCGACGCTGGTCGGTTACTTCGTTGCACATCTCATCACGATGAACGGATTCACCGCGTCCGGACTGCTGGTTCTGCTGGTCATGACCGGCCTGGGTATGGTCGGCTTCCTCGACGACTACATCAAGATCCGTAAACAGCGCAGTCTCGGGCTCACCGCGCGGACCAAGTTCGCCGGTCAGGCCGCCGTGGCGCTGGCGTTCGGTCTGCTGGCCGTCCGGTTCAAGAACGCCAACGGCCTGCTGCCCGGGTCGACGTTCATTTCGATCGTCCGCGACACCGACTTCTCGATCGGCCTGATCGGGTTTCCGCTGCTTGCCTGGATAATCATTGCGGCGACGTCGAACGCGGTGAACCTCACCGACGGCCTGGACGGCCTGGCCGCCGGCACCTCGGCGATGGTGTTCGGCGCCTATGTGGTGATCTCCTTCTGGCAGTTCGGTAACCTCTGCCAACACGGAGCCGCCGTGGACGGCTGCTACTTCGTCCGCGACCCGCTGGACGTGGCACTTGTCGCGGCCGCCGCCATGGGCGCCTGTTTCGGGTTTCTGTGGTGGAATGCCAGCCCGGCGAAGATATTCATGGGTGACACCGGTTCGCTGGCGCTCGGCGGGGCCTTCGCGAGTATCGCGATCGTCAGCCGGACCGAGTTGTTGCTGTTCGTCCTCGGTGGGCTTTTTGTTGTCGAGACGCTGTCGGTGATCATCCAGGTCGCCTTTTTCAAGGCTACCCGGAGGCGAGTTTTCAACATGGCGCCGATCCATCATCACTTCGAGCTGGCAGAGTGGCCGGAGACGACCGTAATCATCCGTTTCTGGATTGTTTCCGGCCTTGCCGTGGCGTTCGGACTCGGACTGTTCTACGCGGAGTTCCTCTCGCACGGCGGTTCCTGATGTGTATCCTCAAAACGGGCGGCCCCCGGCGCCGCCCGGAGACGGGCGGTACAGGACGTTGAAAGCCGAGAACCGGCGAGGTCGCGGGAGATGACCGCAGGCGTGGCGACGTCGCGGCTGCGCCGAACAACGTCCGGCCTGGAGGTACTGTGTTGGGCGGGCTTTGACAAGCGGCTGGTCGATGTTTTTGTCACCACCCGGGATGGCGGGGTTTCCGGCGGCAGCTACGCCTCGCTCAATCTGAGCCTGCGGGTCGGGGACGACAATGCCGACGTGCGGGCGAACCGGGCGCGAACGGCCGCGGCACTCGGCGCCACCCTGGACGACTTCGTCTTCTGCGCGCAGACCCACAGCCCGAATGTCGCTGTCGTGACCCACGAGCATCGCGGTCGGGGCGCCCGCTCGGCCTCGGACGCGATCCCGCTGACCGACGGGCTTGTGACGACAGTTCCCGGACTCGTGCTGGCTGTCCTGGCGGCGGACTGTGTCCCGATCGTTCTGCATGATCCGGTGGCCGGGGTGCTCGCGTGTGTGCACGCCGGCTGGCGCGGGACCGTCGGCGGCGTCACCCCCGCGGCGGTGGCGGCCATGCGGCGCCTCGGTGCTGACCCACGCAACGTGGTCGCCGGCGTCGGGCCCTCGATCACCCCGGACCGTTACCAGGTCGGCGCGGAGGTTGTGGACGCCGTGCGGGCCGCCCTCGGCGGGCGCGCTGACGCGGTGCTGCGGCCCGACGGTGCCGGAAAGTCGACCTTTGACGTGGCCGGCGCGAACGTCGGGCAACTGGTTGCCGCGGGCGTACCGGAAAACCAGATCCACGTCACCGGCCTTGGCACTGGTCCGGGCACTCCCTTTTTCAGCCACCGGGCCGAGAGCCCGTGCGGGCGGTTCGCCGCGGTGGCCCGCCTAAGAGCGCCCGGCAATAGGGGCGTGGATCAAGGAGCGAGGCTGGGGTGCGTGCAT
>NZ_CAUVXL010000184.1:0-39962 GCF_963555915.1 Protofrankia sp. Cas4 | reverse complement strand
GTCCCCCTATTGCCGGGCGCTCTAAGTGGCCAAAGGCGATGCGATCGTGGTTCTGGCGCATCGCCGGAGGCCGCAGTTCCCGGAGCACTAAGTGGCCAAAGGCGATGCGATCGTGGTTCTGGCGCATCGCCGGAGGCCGCAGTTCCCGGAGCACTACGTGGGAAGGACGTCCTGTGAACGGGTCGCCCCGGCGCGGGGAAAGTTTTCGCTATGTCGGCTATGACATGGATCCTGCCCATAACCGGCTCGTGTGCCGCTACCGCCTCGACGGGCGGGAGTTCCGCGAAGAGGTGACGTTCCCCGGCGGTGGTGCGTGGGGCGAGCCTGCCGTTGCCGCCGCGGCACGGCTGGTGTTCCTGGTGGCTGCGGTTTCGTACTACAAGTCGGCGGCTCCGCCGCTCATCGATCTCGGTGACACCGCGGTCACGGATATCGAGCGTGCCTTCCTACAGGAGTTCTATCTCGACGGCCTGGGTGAGTTCGCCTACCGCAACAATCTTGATCTCTCCGAGTTGCGGATCGTCGGCCCGGCGCTGACGCGGAAAACTCCGGTGGCCTTCAACCCGGACGAGGGCCGGTCCCTGGTGCCGTTCGGCGGTGGCGTGGACTCCATCGTCACCGTGGAGTTGTTGCGGCCCAGGGCCAAGGACCCGGCCCTGTTCGTCGTCAACCAGCCCGGTGACCGGTTTGCGGCCATTGAACGAGCCGCTGATGCCACCGGCCTGCCGGTGGTCCGGGCGGAGCGGCTCATCGACAACCAGGTGCTGCGCTCGGCGGAGCTCGGTTTCCTCAACGGGCATGTGCCGGTCACGGGGATTCTCTCGGCGATCGCCGTGATGGCCGCCGTCCTGGACGGGCGGGACGCCGTGGTGATGTCCAACGAGTGGTCGGCGTCGGTGGGAACCATCGAGGTCGACGGCCGCTCCATCAATCACCAGTACTCCAAGGGCGAGGCGTTCGAGACCGCACTGCGGTCGGTCCTCGCCGAGACTTTCGGGGGCCGGCCGGAGTATTTTTCCCTGCTGCGCCCGTTCACCGAGCTCTGGATCGCCCGGCGCTTCGCCGCGCTGCCGCAGTACTTCGACCATTTCCGCAGCTGTAACCGCGCCTTCCACATCGACCCCGCACAGCGGCTGGACCACTGGTGCGGAACGTGCGACAAGTGCTGTTTCATCGATCTGATTCTTTCCCCGTTCATGGACGAGCCGACGCTGCGGCGGGTCTTCGCCGGACGTGAACCACTGGCTGACATGGCGCTACTGGGCCGTTTCCGCGCCCTACTGGGCCTGTCCGCGGACAGCAAGCCCTGGGAGTGCGTCGGCGACGTCACCGAGTGCCGGGTCGCTACCCTGCTCGCCACCGGACGCCGTGATCGCGGTGCGTCACCCGTCCTCGCCGCGCTCGGTCCGCTACCGGGGGAACCCACGCCTGAGGAGCTGCTCATCCCGCACGGCCGACACTTCGTTCCGGACCGGTATGCGCCCGACGATCTCCTGGTCTGACCTGTGCGGCCGCGCGGTCGGTCTCTACGGCCTGGGCCGTGAGGGCGAGGCCAACCTGCGCGCCTGCCTCGCGCGGGGGATCGAGCCGGTGCTCGTCGACGACGCCCCCGCCCGGACCGACATCGACGGCCGCCCGCTGTTGGTGACAGCGCAGGGCGGCCTCGACGCGCTCACCCACTGTGATGTCGTCATCAAGGCGCCTGGAATCTCGCGGTACGGCGAGCCCGTGCGGCACCTCGGACGGCTCGGTATTCCCGTGGTCGGCGGGGTGGGGCTGTGGCTCGTCGATGCAGACCGGTCGAAGGTGGTCTGCGTGACGGGGACCAAGGGCAAGAGCACGACGTCGGCGGTTGCCGGGCATCTGTTGACCCGGTTCGGCTACCGGTGCCTGGTCGGGGGCAACATCGGCGTGCCGCCACAGGATCCGCTGGTCGGCGGCGACTACGACTTTTGGATCATCGAGGTGTCCAGTTACCAGGCGACCGACCTGGCATGCTCCCCGCCGGTGGTTGCGGTCACCTCGCTGCATCCTGATCATCTGCCGTGGCATGATAATGATCATGAGACGTACTTTCGCGACAAGCTCTCCGTCTGCTCCCAACCAGGTGCCGATCTGACCATCGCCAACGGCGACAGCGACCTGATCCGCGCGCACCGGGGCCTGCTCGGCCCGAGGGTGGCATGGGTGCGCGCTGACGGCAGCCCGGACGGCGAATGGATCCGGCAACTGGGCCTGCTGGGTCTGCACAACCGGCGCAACGCCCTGATCGCCGGCGCCTGCCTGCGGGCACTGGGAGTACCCGAGGCGGACGACGACGACAAGCTGCATACCGCAGCCGAGGGGTTCGCCGGGCTGGACAGCCGGCTCCAGGTGATCGGAGAAGTCGACGGCGTCACATTCGTCGACGACGGCCTGTCCACCAACGTGCTGCCGACACTCGCCGCCGTCGAGGCCTTCGGCGACCGCAGAATCGCCGTGGTCGTGGGCGGTCAGAGCCGTGGCATCGACTACCGGCCGTTGGCTGTCGGTCTACGTACCCGCATGCTGGACACGCTCGTCCTCACCGTGCCGGACAACGGCCCCGACATCCACCGTCAGGTCACCGAGGCCGGCGCCGGCCCACATGTCACGACGGTGGACACGCCCGACCTCGCCGCCGCTGTGGTCGAGGGGTTCCGGTGGGCACGACCCGACGGCGTCGTCCTGCTGTCGCCCGCGGCGCCGAGCTTCGGACGTTTTCGCGACTACCGCGAGCGTGGCGCCGCCTTCGCGCTCGCCATGCACACCTGCCGTACCAGCGTGCAGTCACAGTAGGTGGTCATAGGTGGCTGTCGTGGTCACAGCGTGTCCGGAGGGATCAGAACATTCGGGTTGAGAATGCCTACCGGGTCGAGGGCCTGCTTGATCCGCCGAAACATGGCGATTTCGACCGGTGAGCGGTTGAGTGGGAGCCAGCGTCGTTTCGCCGTACCGATCCCGTGCTCGGTGCTGATGCTGCCACCGCTGGCGGCGACGAGCCGGAACACGCCGTCCTCGACCCGTTCCCCGGCGGTTTCCGCGCCGGTCACATTGACATGCACGTTGCCCTCGGCGACATGCCCGAACAGCCATGTCCTCGCCTGCGGCGCGATGGCTGTGACGGTGGCGGGTACGGCATCGATGAACGTGGGAAGGCCGGCGAGGGGCAGGGTGACATCCATCTTCACCGGCGTCCCAAGGGTGTTGATCGACTCGGGGTGCCGTTCCCGGTAGGACCACAGCGCCTGGCAGCCACGTTGGTCACCGGCGAGCGAGGCGTCCCTGACGCCCGCCAGACCGGCGACCGCCTCCGCCAACGTGTTGAGCGGTGTCTCCCCGTCGGCGGTGTCCCCGCCGACCTCGACGAGGAGGTAGGCCGGGTGCGTCCCACGCAGCGGTCGGGGCAGAGCGCAGGTTTCCGCAACAAGATCAAGACCTGCGGTCAGCATGAGTTCGGCCGCGGCCAGCCCGGGCAGACTGTTGCGCAGCAGGGATGCCACCGTGACCGCGTCGGGAACGGATGCGAGCCCCAGCAGACCCACCGCCCGTGCCCGGGTGGCCGGCACAAGCCGGACCCGCACCGCGGTGACGACACCGAGGGTACCTTCGCTGCCGGCGAGCAACGACGGCAGGTGGTAGCCGGTGTTGTCCCTGGACAGCCCGGTGAGATGGGAGACCACGCTGCCGTCGCCGAGCACCGCTTCCACTCCGAGCAGCTGTGCCCTGGTGTCCCCGTACTGCAGTACCCGCAGGCCACCGGCGTTCGTGGCAACGGTGCCGCCGATCGTGGCGGAGTCACGGCTGGCAAGGTCCACACCGTAGGCCAGGCCCGCCGCGGACGCCGCCGCGCGCAGCACACCGACCGGTACGCCAGCACCGACCGTGGCCTGGCCGGCGGCGGCGTCGATCCACAGGGGCTCGCCGAGCCCGCGCAGACTGAGCACGACCTCCCCGCGGGTCGGGACGCCGCCGCCGACCAGCCCGGTATTGCCCCCCTGTGGCACCAGCGCAACCTCAAGGTGTGCGCAGGCCTCGACGATGGCAGCCACCTGCGCGGTGTCCACCGGACGCACGACAGCGCACGTCCGCCCGACGAATCGTCCGGTCCAGTCCCGGACGTAGCCGGCCATGACCTCCGGGTCGGTCAGCACACGGGCGTCACCGACCGCGTCTTGCAGCGTCTGGACCACCTGGTTTCGCGACATGGTTCAGTCTCGTCCGAGAACCTCGTCAGGGGCCTGCTGCGGCGATAATTACCGGTCTGATACCGTACGTTGGCATCCGACTCCGTATTGCCGACCACTTAGCCGGCCGGGGACCGGAGTCGGGCAGGCTCGTGCCCGACACACCCGCGATGGTCGGCGCCCAACAGGCTGGCGGCGTGGACTATTCGGTGCGGGGACCATAACCGCGTCCCCGGGCGAGCGGTGCGAGCACGACGGTGGCCTCGGTGTGCGTGTTCCATGGGTGTTCCTTGACGAGCAGAGGCGTGACGAGCAGGGGAGTGGGACGTGGTGACCGGGGGGGAGGCGCCCGCGCGCGGCGGACCCGAGCCGGGTGGGCACGAGCCGGGTGGGCACGAGCCGGGTGGGCACGAGCCGGGTGGGCACGAGCCGGGTGGGCACGGGGCCGACGACACCCGGGTACCCGTACTCGCCCGGCCGCTGGCCTCCTATTACCTGCTGCTCTCTTCGGCCGGCCTGCTGTTGCTGCTCGGGCTGGTGATGGTGCTGTCGGCATCCAGCGTGCGGTCGTTCGACGAACTGGGTTCGTCCTACGCGGTGTTCGCGCGACAGGCCACCTGGGTCGGCATCGGCCTGCCGTTGCTGGTCCTGGCCAGCCGGCTGCCCGTGCGGGTTTTCCGGGTGCTGGCGTATCCGGTCATGATCGTCTCTTTGGTCCTGCTGGTGGTCGTGCTGACTCCGCAGTTCGGAAAGTCGATCAACGGTGCCCAGCGGTGGATCGAACTGGGGCCGTACACGCTGCAGCCCAGTGAGATCGCCAAGCTCGGCCTCGTGCTCTGGGGCGCGGATCTGCTGGTGCGCAAACGCAAGCTGCTGGGGAACTGGAAGCACCTGCTGGTTCCGCTCGTCCCCGGAGCACTCCTGATCTCCATTATGATCATGCTGGAGCCGGACATGGGGACCACGATCGTGGTGCTCGTAGTCCTGCTGACCCTTTTGTGGGTGGTCGGGACCCCACTGCGGGTGTTCGGGTCGATCAGCGGTGTAATTCTGCTGGCCGGCACCGTCCTGGCCATCCGGGAGCCGTACCGCTTCGAACGGTTGCTGTCCTACCGGGACCCGTTCGCCGACGCCCACAACACCGGCTTCCAGGCGGTCCAGGGCCTGTACGCGTTGGCCTCCGGCGGCTGGTGGGGCGAGGGCCTCGGCGCGTCCCGG
The DNA here is from genome assembly GCF_963555915.1 of Protofrankia sp. Cas4. Lineage (NCBI taxonomy): Bacteria > Bacillati > Actinomycetota > Actinomycetes > Frankiales > Frankiaceae > Protofrankia > Protofrankia sp. Cas4. The sequence continues at coordinate 34,539 of NZ_CAUVXL010000184.1, read as the reverse complement.
GAAAAATGGCCGGGGTTGCTGCCCAACGCCCACACCGACTTCATCCTGGCCATCATCGGTGAGGAGCTCGGCCTGCTCGGCACGCTGGTCGTCGTCATCCTGTTCGCCGTTCTCGGGTTCGCCGGCATCCGGGTCGCCCACCGTACGGCGGACCCGTTCGTTCAGCTCGCCGCCGCCTCCGCCACCGGGTGGCTGCTCGGCCAGGCAATGATCAACATGGGTGCCGTGGTGGGGCTGCTCCCGATTACCGGCATCCCGCTGCCGCTGGTCTCCTTCGGGGGTTCCGCGCTGGTTCCCACGATGCTCACGGTCGGGATGCTGCTGTCGTTCGCCCGGCACGAACCCGCGGCGGCGGCAATGCTCGGCGCCAGGGCTGCGGCCCGACGCGAGGCTCGGGAGGCACGGGAGGCCAGCTCCGGTGGTGGGCGCCGGTTCCGATCCCGCACGCGGGCTGCCCGGGGCGGATCGGGTGAGCGCCGTCGTGGTAACCGTGGTGGTGGCGGCGGACGCAGCGCTGGTGGTGGCGGTGGTCCCGGTGGCGGCGGTGGCGGTGGCGACATCACCGACGGGATGTCCGCAGCCGCACGCCGTTGACCCACTGTTGAACGCGGCCCCGCCGGGCGCGGAGAAGCCCGTGCTGTTGTCGCAGCCTGGAACCGATGGGGTACCTTCCCACGAACTGCGGCCTGGTGGGCCAAAGGGTGTGTGATCATGGTTTTTTTCGCACGCCCGGAGGCCTGGGTTTTTGATGGTGGGGTGGTGGGCCAAAGGGGGTGGAAGGCTATGAGCGACAGCGAGTCGGTTGAGGCGATCCTGCCGGGACCGGTTCCGCTCGCCCGCCGGATGGGTGAGCTCGGAACGTGGGTGATGCGTGACCCACTGCGACTCGGTGAGGTCGGCGACGTCATCTCGCTCGCCGGTGGGCTGCCGGCTGGCGAGACGCTGCCCGCCGCGGAGATCGGCGAGGCTGTGCGCCAGGTGTCGACCTCGAAGCTGGCAACGGCCGCGCTGCAGTACTCGGCAGCCGAAGGTCTTCCCGCGCTGCGCGCCTGGATCGCAGACCGGGCGTCGGCCGACCGTGGGCGCCTGGTTGACCCGAGCCAGGTCGTGGTGACCGCTGGTGGGCTGCAGGGCCTGGATGTCATCGCCCGTACGCTGCTGGACCCCGGCGATCTCGTGGCCATCGACGAGCCGGTCTTCCCAGGCTCGCTGCACTGTCTGGAGATGTACCAGCCGGAGTTCCTGGCGATCCCGGTCGACGCCGACGGTCTGGACGTCGGCGCGCTCGCCGAACGACTGGCCGGCGGGCAGCGTCCCAAGCTCGTCTACACGGTCGCGACCTTTCACAATCCGACTGGCGCCACGCTCACCGATGTCCGGCGCCGCGAACTCGCGGACCTGGCCGAGCGGTACGGGTTCGTGGTGGCCGAGGACGAGCCGTACCCGGCGCTGCGCTTTCGGGGCAGTCCCGTGCCACCGATCGCAGCCTACAGTGATCGTATTGTCACCATCGGGTCATTCTCCAAGACGCTCGGACCGGGACTCCGGGTCGGATGGGTGGTGGTGCCGAGCGCGCTCGCCGACGCGGTGGGCCGCGCGAAGCGCTGGTCGGACCTGCACACCTCGACGCTGATGCAGTACGCCCTGATCGAGCTTCTGGGCCGGGCGGGCTGGTACGACGCGCACCTGGCGACGTTGCCGGTCGTCTACGGGCGGCGGTGCGGCGCCCTGCGCGCCGCCGTCGGCGAACATCTGGCCGGGGTCGTCGAGGTCAACGACCCGGCCGGTGGGCTGTTCGTCTGGGGGCGCGTCGTCGCGCCGGGCCTGTCCGCGGACGACCTGCTCGACGCCGCGGTCCGCCGCGGGGTGACCTATGTGTCCGGCCCGCAGTTCGCCGTGCACAATCCCGACCCCGCGACCATGCGGATGTCGTTTGCGGGCAGTTCCCCGGAACGCCTTGAGCTCGCCGCCCGCCGGCTGGCCGACGCCGCGATCACCGCCCTCGGGTCGAGGGCCTGACAAGGGCCCGACACGGGTGGTGACGGTACCCGGGGGGTGATCCACTATTGGGGTGTGTCATCGTCGTGGACGATGCTGAGGAGTGTGGTGCTCGCCGGCGGTGGCACGGCGGGCCATGTAGAACCTGCGCTGGCCGTCGCCGACGCCCTGCGGGCCGCCGACCCCCGGCTACGCCTGACCGTCCTGGGGACGGAGTCCGGGCTGGAGGCGAGGCTCGTGCCGGCCCGTGGCTACGACTTGGTGACGATCCCGAAGGTGCCGCTGCCGCGCACACCCACGCCGTCCCTGCTCACCGTGCCCGGCAGGCTCGCCGGGGCCGTCAGCCAGGCGTCGGCGACGCTGGCTCGGGTGCGCGCGGACGTGGTCGTCGGCTTCGGCGGGTACGTGTCCGTCCCGGCCTACCTGGCCGCGCGCCGGGCAGGTATCCCGATCGTCGTCCACGAGGCCAACCCGGTTCCGGGAGTGGCGAACCGGATCGGCGCCCGGTTCACACCCTTTGTGGCTGTTTCCTACCCGAGTACTCCGTTGCGCGGCGGCCGGCTCACCGGCATCCCGCTGCGCCCGGAGATCCTGAACCTCGACCGGTCGCCGACGGCGGCCCGGGCGGCCCGGATCAGTTACGGCCTTCACCCGGGCTATCCGACGTTGCTGGTCTTCGGTGGTTCGCAGGGGGCCCGACGCATCAACGACGTGATCAGTACGATGGCCGAGGAGATCACTGCGAGCGGGGCGCAGGTCCTGCACGCGGCCGGGCCCAAGAACGTCGAGACGGTGCTTGCGGCGCTGCCACCGAACCTGCCCGCGCCCTATGTCGTGCGGCCCTATCTCGACCACATGGCGTCGGCGTATGCGGCGGCGGACATGGCGCTGTGTCGTGCCGGCGCCATGACCTGCGCGGAGCTGGCCGCGGTCGGCCTGCCCGCCGCCTACGTGCCGCTCCCGCACGGAAACGGTGAGCAGCGGCGCAACGCCCTGGCGACGGTGGAGGCAGGCGGCGGCCTGCTGATCGACGATGCCGGCTTCTCGCCCGAATGGGTGCGTGCGGAGCTGCTGGGCCTGCTCACCTCGTCGGAACGGCTGGCCAAGATGTCGGCGGCATGCTCAGGCTGCGGACATCCCGACGCCGTGGACGCGATCGTGTCGATGATCCGTGAGGCCGCGGCCACACGCAGGCGGCAACCGGCACGCCACGCGGCTCGCTGAACCCGGTCCGAGGCGATGGATGGGGCAAGATGTCACCTGTGACAGCTCGGGCGCTACCGGACAACTTCGACCGTGTCCACCTCGTGGGGATCGGCGGCGCCGGCATGAGCGGCCTCGCCCGGCTGTTGCTGCGGCGCGGCGCCTACGTGTCCGGAAGCGACGCCCGGGACACCCGCCGATTGGCCGCGCTACGGGCACTCGGGGCCCACGTGGCGATTGGTCATGATCCGCACCATCTCGGCGACGCCCGTACTGTGATCTTCTCCCAGGCCATTCCGGCGGGAAATCTGGAGGTCGAGGAGGCGAAAAAACGTGGCCTGCGTGTTGTTTCGCGGGCCGCCGCGCTTGCCGCGCTGATGCAGGGATTCCAGGGGCTCGCGGTTGCCGGTACCCATGGGAAGACGACGACCACGCTGATGGCCACCGTCGCGATGCAGGCGTGCGGCGCCGACCCGTCGTTTGTCACCGGCAGCGACATCAATGAGGCCGGCTCCAACGCGCACGCCGGCTCGGGCGAGATTTTCATCGCTGAGGCCGATGAGAGCGACGGCGGATTTCTGCTGCTTGAGCCGTTCGGCGCGGTCGTCACCAATGTCGAAGCCGATCATCTTGATTACTACCGTCAGCGTGAAAACGTCGAGACCGCGTTCGCGCGGTTCGTCGACGGTGTCGATCCGGACGGTTTTGTGGTGGCCTGCCTGGACGACCCCGGCGCGGCCAGGCTCGTCACCGCGCTGCGGGACTCCGAAGGCAGCTCGGGGACACCGCGGGTCACCACCTATGGCGAGTCGGTGGACGCCCACGTCCGGGTGGAGCTCGCGATGGTCTCGCCGACCGGCTCCACCTGCGAGGTGGTCGTGCGCGGCAGACGGTTGGGCGAGCTGACCCTGCGGGTACCCGGGCGGCACAATCTGCTCAACGCGGCCGGTGCGCTGGCCGCCGGGCTGGAGCTCGGCCTGCCCGCGGCCGGCCTGTTGGAGGGGCTGGCCGGGTTCGCCGGCGTCCGCCGCCGGTTCGAGGCCAAGGGCAGCGTCGAGGGCATCCGGGTGGTCGACGACTATGCCAACCATCCGACAAAGATCATGGCCGTGTTGCGGACTGCCCGTGACGTCGCCGAGGGCGGCCGGGTCGTGGTCGCTTTCCAGCCGCACCTCTACAGCCGGACGGTTGCCTTCGCCGCCGAGTTCGGCGCCGCACTGGGCCTCGCGGATGCCGTGGTGGTCATGGATGTCTTCGGCGCGGGGGAACAGGAGCTCCCGGGGGTCAGCGGTGCGACGATCGCCTCCCGAGTGCCGCTGCCCGCCGACCAGGTCGTCTACGAGCCGTCCTGGTCGGCCGCGGCGGGCCGGGTCGCGGCGTTCGCGCGTCCGGGCGACCTGGTGCTCACCATCGGAGCAGGCGACGTGACTCTGCTCGGCGGGGAGCTCCTGCGCGTCCTCGCCGAACGGGCAACCCTGTCCAGCTGAGACAGCATCCGGATCTTGAACCCGCCCTGTCTTACACGCGTGGCCGTTTCTTCGTGTGATCCCTGAGAAGGGCTCTCAACACGTGACATCGGCTCGAGTGGTTCGTGCCGTTACCCTCGGGATCGATGTGTCGGTCGTACTCTGCGATGAGAAGTGAGGGTTTCGAGCTGGAGCCTCCAGCTCGAAACCCTCACCCGACGAACGCTGCGCCGCGGGCCACATGCTGGACAGAGGTGGGCACCGGGGCCGCCCAACGGCGATCGGTGATCTCGGCCACGAGGCATCACCAGCTGCCAGGTGATGCCGCCGGTGAACAGAATCCGGGTGACGGGGCCGGGGTGCGTAGGTCGTTGAGGCCATCCTGATGACCGGAACCACCTACCGTTCGGCCGAATGTCGTCCGACAGTAGGTGGAATCGGTCGCTATGGCGGCCGCCCTTGTAGGTGCCAGTGAAGATCCGGGAGACAGATCCTGGTCAGGACAGGTGTGGCGGTGCGGCGGCGAGGAGTTCGTCGAGCAGCACGGCCCGGTGGCTGATGTAGGCCGGTTCGCCCCGCTCGTCGATACCCAGCGCGTATATGTGGGCTGTCGCCGGACCGCCGTCCCGTTCGATCCGCCAGAATCGGGCGATACCGGCGCGGGCGTACTCGCCCGGTTTGATCGTGCGGTCCAGGTTCTCCGAGCCCGGGGAGACGACCTCCACCACGAGCAGGGTGTCGGCCGGGTCGATCCACACGGTGCCCCGCGGGGCCGGGCGGCGCAGGACGAGCACGTCGGGACTACGGCCACTGGATGATTCGGTGATCCGGAGACCGGGCGTGGCCAGCACCCGGTCGGGGCTGTAACCGTTGGTGACCAGCCATACCACGAGCTGTGTGATCAGCGTGGCGTGTTCGGTGTCGGCTGGCGGCATGACCAGCAGGTTCCCCTCGGCGAGTTCGTATCGATGGAGCTCGTCGGCCGCGGCCAGCTGGGTCACGTCGTCCAAAGTGAGTGCTCGTCCGGGCAGCTGCACCACCAACGGGGGCGTCGGGTGGACGACCGTCATGCCGATCTCCCCTCGGCTGCCCGAGCAGTATCCGATCTTCAGTGTAACGGTGGTCGTGTGCAGCGGCGGTGCGCGGTGCGCGGTGCGCGGTGCGTGGGGCGTGGGGCGCGGGCCGTGGCCGTGGGAAACGGGGCGTGGTCGTGGGGAACCGGAGCCCGGCGTGGTGTTCACTGCCTGTCGTGACCGGTGAGAACCCTCAGCACGTTCGCTTCCTCGGAATAGCCGGGGCGGGCCTGTCCGCGCTCGCCCACATCCACCTGGCCAGTGGCGGGATGGTCAGCGGCAGCGACGCCCAGGACGCACCCCGCCTGGACGCTCTGCGCGCCGCCGGCGCCCGGGTTCGGGTCGGAGCCGTCACCGACCCGGCCGTGCTGGCCGCGGAACTGACCGGCGTGGACGTCGTCGTGGCGTCCAGCGCGTTCCCCGACGACCATCCTGAGCTGGCGGCCGCACGGCGGTGCGGTGTCCCGGTCCGCCGACGCAGCGACTGGCTGCCGCAACTGACCGCCGGCTACGACCTGATCGCGGTCGCCGGCTCGCACGGCAAGACCACCACGTCCGCGATGCTCGCCCTGGTGCTGCGGGCCGCCGGGGTCGACCCGACCGCGGTGATCGGCGCCGAGGTCGCGCAGCTCGGTGGCAACGCGCTGGTCGGAGCCGGAGCGCTGTTCGTCCTGGAGGCCGACGAGTACGGCGGGGCGTTCGCGAACCTCGACCCCGCGCTTGCCGTGATCACCAACGTCGAGTGGGAGCATCCCGACCTCTTCCCCGATGAGGCGGCCGTGCGCGTGGCCTTCACCGCGTTCGCCGCGCGGGTCCGCCCCGGCGGGACGCTGGTCGTCTGCGGGGACCATCCCGGCGTTCAGGCGGTGCTCGCGGCTCTGCCGGCCGGGCATGCCAGAGTCGTCGACTACGGTCTCCAGGCCGCCCGGACCTGGCGGGCGGTGGACCCGCGCCCGACGCCGGACGGCGGCATCCAGGCCACGGTCAGCCGGGACGGGCACGACATCGGGACGCTCACGCTTGCGTTGCCGGGCGTCCACACCGTTCTCAACGCGCTCGCGGCGCTCGCCGTCGCCGCGGAGCGGGGCCTTGCCGTGCCCGACACTCTCGCGACCCTTGCGACCTACACCGGTGCGGCCCGCCGGTTCGAGCGGGTCGGCATCGCCGCATCGACCGACCGCCACGGACCGTTGGAGATCGTCGATGACTACGCCCACCACCCGACCGAGATCAGGGTGACGCTGGCAGCGGCCCGCCAGCGGGCCGGCTCGCGCCGGGTGTGGGTTGCCGTGCAGCCGCACACGTTCAGCCGGCTCGCCGCCCTGATGGATGATTTTGCCGAGGCGTTCACCGATGCCGACCGGGTGTACGTCACCGACATCTACGCCGCTCGTGAGCACGACACCCTGGGGCTGCACGCCTGCGACCTCGCCAAGAAGATCTTCGTGCCGGAGACGACGTACTACGTCCCATGGGCGGAACTCACCGACCGGCTCACCACCGACCTGTCGGTCAGTCTGCCGGCCGCGCCGGACGGCGTCCTGCTGCTGACCCTGGGGGCCGGCACGATAACCGACGTGGGTCGGTGGGTACTCGACGCGTTGGGATAGCGGCGCTCGGGCAGACGTGCCGCATGTCAGCGCCATGTCGGCTGGCGGACAGTGACGTAGCCGACGCGGATATGGGACTGTGCTCGGCGAACTCGGCGAACTCGGCGAACTCGGCGAACTCGGCGAACTCGGCGAACTCGGCATGGATGGGCATCGCGGCCACGCCGGCCACGCGGTGACATGGCATGGTCCTGCAGTGATTTGGGGGAGAGATAATGAGCGGTCTTTCCATGCCGGAGGTTCCGTCGGCCGATCAGCCGTCGGACCAGCCGTCGGATCAGGATCAACCGCCTCGCCCGGCCCTGCGGTTACGCGAGCGGTTGACGGGCTATCTGTCGACCGGGGTGACCGAGGACTTCCAGGCCGGTTGGTCCGCCGGTCAGGGAACGGCCGATCACGGTTTCGTCGACGCGCTCGCGGGCTCCAAGGATCTTCTCGGGCGGTCCGGGCGAACATCGGTCGAGATAGTCCTCACGGCTGACTTCGAGGACGCCGACGCGCTTGTTCATGACCAGGCCACGCCGGGGCGCCCGTCGGGCAGCGTGCGGATCCCGGTGCTGTCCGCAGATCCGCTGACGATTGTCGGCGGCGAAGTCGTGCTGTTCGAACCCGTTGTCACCCAGGTCGAGACCTGGCACGTTCGTTATCGGCTGTCACTGGTCGCAGCTGACGGTGATGGCTACGTTCTCGACGGCTTCAAGGTTCTGCACGACCGCCCTGGTTTCGATGCGTGGTCGGATGCGACAACCCTTTACTTCACCGTGGGATCGGTCACCGCTGGGACACTCGGCGTGGGCATTGCGCGTATCGCGTTCGCGGACTTCGTCCGGAATCTGCGGGCGGTTGAGGTGCTGGGCGTTCCCGCCGGCCGCCGCCGGTCCTACGAACTGGCGGTCGTCAAGCTGCTTGCCGGATACCTGCTGCGGATCTACGGTGGCCCGCTGGACGAGGCCCGCCGATTCCCCGCCGCGCCCAGTCGTCTTGCGGGGCGGCCGTCGCGCCGGCAGCTACGCCTGCCGGTTCCCGAGGTTCGGTGGTGCGGTGCGGGCGGCCGTTGGCATGAGGGGACCGAGGTGGGGATGGACGGCTGGCTGCGGCTCATCCGGTACCAGGGCGGGACCAAGGGGCCGGTCCTGCTGGCCTCCGGATTCGGCATGTCGACGTCGGCGTTTCTGGCGGACACGATCCGCACCAACCTGGCCGAGTTCCTCGTAGAGCAGCAGTACGACGTGTGGTTGTTCGACTACCGCGCATCCATCGAGCTGCCCTCCTCAGCGGGTCAGTTCAGCATCGACGTCATCGCCACGCAGGACTGGCCGACCGCTGTCGACGAGGTCCGGCGCGTCACCGCGGCGCCGAGCGTGCAGGCCTACGGGCACTGCGTGGGTTCGGCATCACTGCTGATGGCGCTGGCGGCGGGCAAACTACCCGGGGTCCGCTCGGCGGTCTGCGCGCAGTTCCCGCTGCATCCGGTCACCTCGCCGCTGAACCGGTTCAAGGCCGCGGCGCGGGTCGGGGAGCTACTGGGCGGTGTCGGCCTGAGCCTTGTTCGGCCGGGGCGGTTCACCCCGCCCGCCGTCGCGGTCGACCTGACATTGCGGGCGCTGCCGATGGCCGGTTCCGAACGATGCGGTCAGGCGTTGTGCCGTTGGATCAACGCCATCTACGGCTGCACCCATCGCCACGCGCGACTGAACCAGGCGACCCATGAGGCGCTCAACGACATGTTCGGTGTCGGTAATCTCACCGCGTTACGGCACCTGGCGTTGATGATGCGGGGGAGCAGGGCCGTCGATGACCGCGGCCAGGACGTCTACACCACGAGCGCGGAGTTCCTGCGGCTGCCCATCCGTTTCCTGCAGGGAACGGACAACTACATTTTTCTGCCGGATGGAAGCGCGCGGACCATGCACTGGCTTCGCGAGGCCAACGGCCCCGGCCTGTACAGCCGTAGCCTGCTACCTGGTTACGCCCACCTTGACGCGATCATCGGTCAGGATGCCGACCGCGACGTCTACCCCCTCATTCTGAGCCACCTCGAGCCCACCGCCGCGCTCTGATCACCGGCCGGTGCTGCCCGGCCGGTGATCAGTCGAGGGTCATCCGTGCGGCGATCGTCCGGACCGTTTCGAGTCCAAGATCGGCAGCTGTCGTGAGTGCGGCCGCACGCAGGTCGCGGGCGCGTTCCCGGTCGCCGGGGGCGTTGCGGGAGACCAGAATGCCCGCGTACTCCACCTGCGTCAGTGCGACGAACGGTCGGGCTGACATGGTGTGGTGGCGTTCAAGCGCTGTCTCAAGGTGTGCGCAGGCGGCGTCCCACCGTCCGAGCGTGCCCGCGAGCACACCGAGATGGTGGGCCACCGCACCGAGGAAGCCCGCCAGACCGATGGTGGCGTTGTGACGGACGAAGGGCAGCGCGAGGTCGTAGAGGGCCTGTGCCCAGGCCTGGTCGCCGACCGAGACGGCCGCGCGGGTGAGCGCGACGATCGTCCCCCACCACAGGTAGTTCTCGTCGAGCGCGGCCGGGGCGGTCGGTGAGATGGCGCCGAGGATGTTTCTGACCTCCTCGTCGGCGCCCCGCTCGGCCTCGACCCACGCCTTGAGCGCCGGCCAGATTCGCATCTCCGGCCGCCGGGCGGCGATGTCGTCGATGTGCCCCGCGGTATCGCCCAGGCCACCGCGCAGCCACATCGTGGGAATCGCCTGGCCGATGGCGATCAGTTCGGTCTGGGGATGGCCGATCTGGTGAAGCCGGGCGCGCAGCTCGTCGGAGTCGGCCTGTGCATGCGCGTAACGGCCTTCAAGCGCGGCGACGACAACGTCCCACATGGTCGCCATCCGCAGAAACTCGGGATGACGCAGTTCCCGGGCGAGGCCCGCGAGAGTGGCGGCGGTGTCTGTGGCCAGCTCGAAGTCGCCCCGCCGGAAGCGCGCGGTGAGTTTGACCCGCAATCCCTCGAGCAGTAATTCATGATCACAAAGTTCCTCGCCGAGCCGCAGGATCTCGGCGGCCGCGGCGAGCTGGTCGTCAACGTCGCGCGGGCCGTCCAGGGCCCAGCAACGGTGGTACAGGACGGCGGCGACGGTCGCCCGGTCATCCAACCGACGGGCGATCGTCTCCGCCTCGTCGCAGATGGCCACCCGCTCGGAATAGGGCCGTTCGTAGTGGGCCCAGTGAGCCAGCCGTCCGAGCACCCTGGCGCGCGGGGCGCTGTCAGCGGCACCGAGTCGCTCCAGCGCTTCGGTGAGAAGCGCCCGTGCCTGCGCGTTCGGGCTCACCGCCGCCGGCAGGACCCCGCCGTAGCCGAGCGCTGCGCGGACGAAAAGCGCAGCCGCATCCGGACCGGCATCCGGACCGGCATCCGGACCGGCCGAGCGGGCGACCGCGGCGGCCCGCTCGAAGCGTGCGTCCCGGGCCCGATACTCCCCGGCCCGGCCGTGGGCATCACCAAGGGTGAGCAAAAGTTCACAAAGCTGCGTCTCGCTGCCTCCTCCGTGCCGGTCCAGGACCTCCAGTGCCCGGCCGTAGTGGAATACGGCGTTGTCGAACGCTGCTTCCTGCAGCGCGCGGTCGCCGGCGAGGCGCGCGTAATAGGTGGTCCGGTCGGTAACAGCCGGGTCCGTGCATTCCCAGTAGTGGTGGGCGAGCTCGGCCGGTGCCGTTCCCGGGCGCTCCGCCAGGATGTCGGCGATCCGCCGGTGCAGCCGTGCGGTACGGGTACGGCCCAGACCGTCGCGCAGCACCCGGCGCACCACCGAATGGGCGAAGACGTAGCGCGCGGGGGCGTCGGAAGCCTCATGTACCAGGCCGGCCTGCCCGGCCTCGTCGAGCAGGTCGAGCAGGTCGAGGTCATCGATCGGTGCCGCGGCGGCCAGGACGTCGATGTCGAATTCGTGGCCGATCACCGACGCGACGGCGAGCGTCGGCTGGCACTGCGGGGACAGCCGGCTCAGGCGCCACCGCACCACATCGCGCACGGTTTCAGGGATCTCTACGGCCCCGGAGCCCGTCCGAGGCCCGGGTTCTCCGGTCAGTGACTGGCCAAAGGCGGTGCGATCATGTTTGTCGCGCACCGCCGGCGGCCCGGGTTCTCCGGAAGGTGACGCCAACGCTTCGAGGTCGACCAGGTGGCGCACCATCTCGGTCAGGAAGAACGGGTTGCCCGCCGTGTCGGCCTGTAACTCGAGGGCCAACTCGCGGCCTGGTTCGGTGAGGTCCCGACCCCAGACCCGCCCGACCAACGCCACGGTCTCCTCGGGGTCGAGCCCGCCCAACCGCACCCGCCGGCACTCGGTGTCGCGAGTCAGTGCCGGCAGGAAGGACGCCAGCTCTCCGTGGCCCGTGTCGCGGTAGGTGGCCATCACCAGCAGCGGTGTCGCCCGCGGCAGCCGCATCAGGTGCGCCAGCAGGAGTAGCGACGAGCGGTCCGCCCACTGCAGGTCATCGAGGATGGCGACCACGGGACGTCGGGAGGCGATCGCGCGCAGCCAACCGTCGAGGGCCTCGAACAGGCGAAAGCGCTCGGCCTCGGCGTTGCCGGCCAGGGGGGCACCGACAACCCCGACGCGCTCGGTAACCTCGGGGAACAGCCGGGAGATCTCGTCGGCGTGCTCGCCGAGCTCGGCGCGCAGCACGGACTTCGGGCGGGTGCGGGCGTACTCACCCAACGCCACCCGGTATCCCTGGTAGGGCGCGAGAATCTCTTCGTCCCAGCGGCCGTAGAGCACGAGCCCACCGTCGTCGCGTGCCGTCCGCGCCACCTGCGCAGCCAGAGTGGTTTTGCCGATGCCGGGCTCCCCGCTGATCAGCGTGAGTACCCGGACCCCCGATCGAGCCCGGTCCCAGGCCTCCCGGAGCACGCGAAGCTGGTGCGTCCGGCCGACGAAGGGCGCGTCCGCCACGTTGTCCAGCCAGCCCAGGTGCCGGGCGCCCGGCTGGTCGACGTCGTCGGCGTCAGCCGGTTTCCTGTCCGGAGCGGCCAGCAGCGAGGAGTCGGGGGTCCGCAACGGGGCGAACGTATCGGGGAGGCCGGGTATCACCAGCTGCCAGATCCGCTCGGCCCGATCGAAGTCCTTCAGCCAGTGTTCGCCGAGATACCGGACGTCGAAACCGGTGGACAGACCGTCCTCGACGAGCGAGTGCGTGGTCTCCGACAACAGCACCTGACCGCCGTGTCCTGCGGAACACAGCCGGGCGGCGCGATGCACTCCGAGCCCGACGAAACGGTCGGTCCACGGGGTTGGTTCGGTGGTGTGGATGCCCATTCGCACGCGGATCCGGGCGTCGGCCGGCCAGGCGTGGGCCGCCAGGGCGTGTTGAGCCGCCACAGCCGCGGCCACCGCGTCCTTGGATGTGCGGAATTCGATGAAGAACGAGTCACCCTGGGTGTCGATCTCCCGGCCGCCAGTGATGTCGAATGCGTGACGCTGCAGACGCTGGCAGTCGGCCAGGATCTCACCGTAAAGATCACCAAACTGGCGGACGAGCCGGGTCGAACCCTCGATGTCGGTGAACAGCAAGGTCACCGTGCCCGTGGATGTCGGGTTCGGTCGGGCCCCGGGCTCACGCGGAGCTGGAGGTTCCGCGGGTTGAGTGGCTGCGTCACGGCTGGCGACCAGGCGCATCCGCGGGCCGGGCTCCGTGCCGGCCTCGTCCATCGCAAGCGGTCGGCCGGCAGGGCCGGCGGCCGTGTTGGCGGCGGCCACCTCGCACCCCCTTCGATTGCCCGGGGCCTTCATTGGCACGAAGGCCGGTGGTTGTTCGCTTTTGGTCCGCGTCGCCTTTTCAGGGCCGGCGACCCTGAAAAGATCACGATTTCGGCACCTTCGGCTCGTTGGCACTTCGGGTGCAGCTCGGTGGCTCAAGCCCGTCCCGGGATATCAAAACATCGGCGGGGAACGTGCGGGTAACCAGGGGTCCTCATCGGGGCCGCGCGGATCTGTCGGGTCGCTCCGCTGCGCGATGGGACTTCAGACCCCGGTGTGAAAAGAGCCATGATCGTACGGCCTCGGTCAACCGGCGGGATCGCTGCGAGGAATTACCGGACGTCGCTGTTAGTGTACAAATGAGCTCCTGCAGCCCGGGTTGTTTCCGATCCGGTAATCGAGCTGGTGCGTTTTGTGGTCACCTTCGGTCCTTCTTGCGTGCTTCGGATGCGGGACGTCGCTGCGCGCTGGCTGGGGCCGCTGGGGCCGCTGGGGCCGCTGGGGCCGCGTGGCGGTGGCGCTCGAGTCCCGGCCGGCACCGGTCCTCGCCCATTCCCGTCGCTCGTCGTCGCTCGTCGTCGCTCGTCGTCGCTGGTCATTGCCGGTCGGTTGCGGAATTCGAATTCGTTGTCCGTGCTTTGGCGTTTGGGGCTGACGTCGACGTTACGGGCGGTGTCGTATTGTCGTGAAAATAGGATCTCGTCCGGTGGTGCGAAGCGGGGAGCCACACCGGGTCGACGCGGAGAATCGTTTCAGATCGGTGCCGCGGGCCGTCTTGTGTAAGGCGACGTGTACGGTCTGTTCTGACGGGATGCGCTGCTTTTGGTCGTACATATTCGGTTACCGCGCGTATCGCGTTGCGGCCGGTCGTGTCCGGAGCCGCCCATCCCGTGGTTCCGGCCACGATCAAAAATGGGTCCAGGTCGCCTGGATGTGGTACGATCATGGTATTTTTCGCATCTTCGTGCTCGAGGTGGGAGCCACCTTTCGAGTGTGTGTCGCGCCACAGGGTGGCGGTCGGCGGGTCATCATACCCGGATCGGGGGATCGAGCTGCAGTGGTCAGCTGGGTGAGCGATGATGTGACCCGATGGACGCGAAGGTTCGGCGTGACGCGCCGGGCGCGTCCTTGACCGCCGCGTTGCGCGTCCCTACTGTCCGGTCCACGGTTGGAAGTTGACATAACATTAACCGTCTAGCTGACGGTGAAGGTTGAAGCTCATCAGCCGTTCCCTGCTCCAACCACTCGGCGCCGCCTTCCCCGCCGCACCGGGCGGCTGGGGCATGTCCCCCGTCCGCCCACCGATGCCGCTGGAGGACCGACACCGCATGGCAGCTCCTCAGAACTACCTGGCGGTGATCAAGGTCGTCGGGATTGGCGGTGGCGGCGTCAACGCCGTCAACCGCATGATCGAAGTCGGGCTCAAGGGCGTCGAGTTCATCGCGATCAATACCGACGCCCAAGCCCTGCTGATGAGCGACGCCGACGTCAAGCTTGACGTCGGCCGGGAGCTCACCCGAGGACTCGGCGCAGGTGCCGACCCAGAGGTCGGTCGCCAGGCTGCCGAAGATCACCGCGAGGAGATCGAAGAGGTCCTCAAGGGCGCCGACATGGTGTTCGTGACCGCTGGGGAAGGCGGTGGCACCGGCACCGGCGGCGCGCCTGTGGTGGCCAATGTCGCCCGGTCGCTCGGCGCGTTGACCATCGGTGTCGTCACCCGCCCGTTCACGTTCGAGGGGCGCCGCCGGGCTACCCAGGCGGACGCGGGAATCGACGCCCTGCGCAACGAAGTCGACACGCTCATCGTCATTCCGAACGACCGGTTGCTGGCGATGACGGATCGTGACATCAGCGTGCTGGACGCGTTCCGCAGCGCCGACCAGGTCCTGCTCTCCGGTGTCCAGGGCATCACCGACCTCATCACCACACCCGGTCTGATCAACCTGGACTTCGCCGATGTCAAGACCGTCATGTCGCATGCGGGCAGCGCGTTGATGGGTATCGGACGCGCCCGTGGGGACGATCGCGCCATCGTCGCGGCCGAACAGGCCATCGCCTCGCCTCTCCTGGAGGCCAGCATGGACGGTGCCCAGGGCGTGCTGCTCAACATCTCGGGTGGCTCCGATCTCGGCCTGTTCGAGATCAACGCCGCGGCCGAGCTGGTCGCGGACGCCGCCCACCCCGAAGCGAATATCATCTTCGGTGCGGTGATCGACGATGCCCTCGGCGACGAGGTCCGGGTCACGGTCATCGCCGCGGGCTTCGACACCGTCCAGGACCGCCGGACCCGCGGTCTGGCGAGCACCCGCCGGCCCGGCAACGGTCAGTCGGGTGCACCCGGGGCCGCCGGTGCGGGTACCGCCGGAGCGTCCGGAGCCCCTGCCATGACGTCGGGCACGAGCTCCCCCTCGTCCCCGACGACGCCGTCCACCTCGCCGACGACGGTCGGGTCGCCGCCGATTTTCGCCCCGTCGACGCCGCAACCCCGACCGGTTGCCGCGGCACCGCAACCGGCGCACACACCGCCGCCCGCGTCCGCGCCGAACCCGCAGCCGACCTATTCCTCGCCGGCCGCCTACAACCCCCAGCCGACGTTCGCCCCGTCCCAACCGGGTCAGCCGCGGACGTCGGCTCCCGGGCATGTGGCGGACGTGTCCGACGACCGGGACTACGGCAACGACGGCTCGTCGTCTCGACGCGACGGCGCCGAGTCCGGTGCCGATCAGGGCTACCCGCCGTATCGGGAGCCGCGGGAGGGCCATCGGCCGAGCTATCCGGCGCCGCGGCGGCCGGTCCGGCCGGTTCCCGAGGATGACGACGAGCTCGACGTCCCCGACTTCCTCAAGTAAGAGCGCTCGGCAAGTAGGAGTGCCCGGCAGCAGGGGCGTGGATCAAGGAGCGGGGCTGGGGTGCGTAGATCGCGAGGCGGCGGAGGAGGCACCGGAGGTGTTGGGTGTCGACCGACGGAGCCGGGCTACCCGTCCATCGCGCAGCGATGGACGGGTAGCGATGGACGGGGAGCGATGCGGCGAGCTGCGCGCCCCGGCCCCGCGCGCGACGCCGCGTCCCCGTTGCCGGTCGCTCTGAGAGGGCCCGGGACGGCGCTGTGAGCGGTTCTGGCGGCCCTGACCCGGTGTCGGCGTCAATGGGTGGCATCCCCGCCGGCGCGCGGGCGGAGCTGGCCGTGAGCGCCACTGGCGGGCGGCACGAGGATCTGCGGCTCAACCTCGCCGACGTCCGCGACCGGATTGCCGCCGCGGCGGCTGCGGCGGGGCGTGCCACCGGTGAGCTCACCCTTGTCGCGGTGAGCAAGACCTGGCCGGCGGCGGATGTCGTGGTGTTGTGCGGGCTGGGGGTCACCGACTTCGCAGAAAACCGTGACCAGGAGGCCCGCCCGAAGGTGGCGGATGTGACGAAGCACCTATTTGACAGCGAGGTTTCGGCTGCGTCCCCGCCGGTGTCCCCGCCCCGTTGGCATTTCGTCGGCCAACTTCAGCACAACAAGGCACGGTCGGTGACCAGATGGGCGCATTGGGTTCAATCGGTCGACCGGGCGTCGTTGGTTACCGCGCTGTCCACCGCGGCGGTCGTGCACGGTCGGGAGATCGTCGTCTGCCTGCAGGTGTCGCTGGACGGCCATGGCGTCGACGCCGGTCGAGGCGGTGCGCGCCCGGCCGAGATACCCGCCCTCGGCGACCTCGTGGCGGCCATGCCGGGCCTCGTCCTCGCCGGGGTGATGGGGGTTGCGCCACGTGATGTGCCAGCTCGCCCGGCCTTCGCCGGGTTACGTGAGGTTTCGGACGTGCTTCGGCGGGAGCATCCCGAGGCGTCGGTGATCAGCGCTGGCATGTCCGGGGACCTTGCGGACGCAGTGGCCGAAGGCGCGACACACCTTCGCATCGGGACGGCTTTGTTCGGTCAACGGCGTGGTGTCCCTTAGAGTCGCGCCCATGGGTGTCGCGCGCAGGGCGATGGTCTACCTCGGCCTGGCCGAGGAGGACGAAGACTACCTCGAAGACGAGTACGACGATGGCGGTCACGACGCCGGCCACGCCGATCGGCGTGACGATCGGCGTGACGACCGACGTGACGACCGACGTGACGACCGTGAGCCCATGCCCGCGGAGCGGTCGGTTCGTCGTATTGATGCACGTGAGGAGCCGCCTGCGATGCCGCGTCGTCCCCCGGTCGAACAACTCCGGCCGACAGGTCCGGTCCCGATGCGCCGACCACCCGCGGCCGAGGAGCCGTCGCCTTATCGCATCACCACCCTGCAACCGCGCAGCTACAACGAGGCACGGCAGATCGGGGAGGAGTTCCGCGACGGGACTCCGGTTATCATGAATTTGACCGAGATGGATGACGTCGATGCCAAACGGTTGGTCGACTTCGCAGCGGGCCTGGTCTTCGGCCTGCGGGGGTCGATCGAGAAGGTCACCAACAAGGTGTTCCTGCTCTCGCCGCACAACGTCGAGGTCACCGAGACCGACAAGCGGCGCATCCGCGAGGGTGGCTTCTACAATCAGTCTTGATCATATGTCAACTGTCACCGGACCACGGTCCCCGCAGGCACAGGAGAGTCCGCCATCGGCGCACTTGGTGACGTGATCTCTGCGCTGCTGCTTGTCTATCTGCTGCTGATGATTGCGCGTGCAGTGATAGATCTTGTGCTCTCGATGAGCCACACCTTCAGACCCGCCGGAGTCCTGGTACTAGTCTTTGAGTCTGTGTACACAGTCACCGACCCTCCGTTGAGATTCGTCCGGCGGTTCATTCCTCTCCTGCGGGTGGGTAGCGTCGCGTTCGACCTCGGATTTTTATTGATCTTAATTGTGATCATGGTCTTGCGGAGACTCGCGGATGGCCTGTGACGAAGTCGCGGACACGGCGAACGCGCGCGGCAGACCGCCGCTGGACCGCCCTCTCCGGGGGAGCGGCAATGCCGCATCATGAGGAGGCGACGTGGCTCTGACACCGCAGGACGTGCAGAACAAGGTCTTCAGTCCGACCCGGTTCCGCACCGGTTACAACGAGGACGAGGTCGACTCCTTCCTCGACGATGTCGAGAGCGAGCTCACCAGACTTCTGGACGAGAACACCGACCTGCGTCGACAACTCGACGAGGCACGTCGCGCGGGTGGCGGCGGCGGCCCAGGTGTACCCGCCCAGATGCTTGAGGAGAACCAACAGCTGCGCCGGCAGCTGGAAGAGGCGCGGCGCCAGGTAGGCCAGGCACAGGCGCAGGCCGCACAGGCGGTTGCGGCCGCACAGGCCGCCCGCGAACGCCCCTCCGCAGCGCCGGCTGCGGCGACGGCGGTGATGCCGGCGGTGCCGGCGCCATCCCAGGCTGCGACGACCCGTACCGGCAACTCCCAGCTCGATGCCGAGATCGAACAGCGGGTGGCCCGCACGCTTGTCCTGGCACAGCGTACGGCGGACGAAGCGTTGCGGGAGGCCCGCAACGAATCCGACCGGGCGCGGCGTGAAGCCCGTGCGGACGCCGACCGCATCATCGGAGAGGCCCGGGCGCACGTCACCGAGCAGCTCGGTGGCCTAGAGGACGACAAGCGCCGGTTGGAGGGCCAGGTCGAGCAGCTGCGCGCATTCGAGCGGGAGTACCGCACGCGGCTGCGCGCCTATCTGGAGATGCAGCTACGCGACCTGGACGGCATGCCGACCCAGCCGGCCGTCGGCCCGGGCGGCACCCCGCGGCCTCCGCTCAACCCCGGCGCCGGCGCACCGCCCCCGCCGCCGGCCGGGATCGCAGCCGGCTCACATCCGGCACCTGGTCCGGGTGCCACGTCGACGTTCCCACCTGGGCCGCCACTGGGCGCGGGAGCGATGGCACGGGGAAGTGACAACGGCGGCGTCCGCGGGCCCGACATGGAACCCGCCCGTCGGGACCCGAGCGGGCTCCAGGACTTCTAGCGACACCGCAGGACACTTCTAGAAACGCCTGACCGGCGGGAGCCTGGAGCGCCCGCCGTCGACGGTCAGCCGGCCTGATCAGCCGGGCTCAGCCAGGCTCAGCCAGAATGTCAGTCCGAGATCCGGCGCGGTGTGCCCGTCCCCACCGGCCGGAGTCGGCTCTGCGGTGTCGGCACCCGGGGTGGCCGGAGCCCCGGCGTGCTGCGTGAAGGTCACGGCGAGGATCTCGGCTGCCACGATGGAGCCGTGTTCCCGCAGCGCCTGCTCTGTTTCCGGCCTGTCCGCCGACCACCGGACCTCGACGCGGTCGGTGATGTCCAGGCCGGAGGTCTTGCGGGCATCCTGGAGGACTCGCACCACGTCCCGGGCGATGCCGGCGCGTTGCAGCGCGGGAGTGATCTCCAGATCGAGGGCGACGGAGAGGCCTGACTCCGAGGTCACCGCCCATCCCTCCCGCGGCGTCTCGGTGATGATCAGATCATCGCCGGCGAGGTCGAGCCGCTCACCGTCCACCTCGACCGTGAGACGACCGTCCACGGGCGGGCCGGCGGTGGCGATCGCAGCCGCGACCAGCGGGGTCCGCTTGCCGAACCGGCGACCCAGCGCCCGGAAGTTCGGCTTCACGGTCACGTCGACCACGTCGGCGGTGGCGCCCTCGACGGTGGTGACGTTGAGCTCCTCGGCAATCTGAGCGCGCAGGTCCGCGGGGAGCCCGGCGAACTCGGGCGTCGCCACGACCGCGCGGGCCAGCGGCTGGCGCGTCCGCACGCCGCTGCTCGCTCTGGCCGCCCGCCCGAGCTCGACCAGCCGGCGGACGAGGTCCATCTGGGCCGCCAGCCGCGCGTCCACGAGATCACCCGACGCCGCCGGCCAGCCGGCCAGGTGGACCGAGTCCGGGGCCTGCGGTTGGACGCCGACCACCAGTTTCGACCACAACGCGTCGGTCAGGAACGGGGTGAACGGGGCCATCAGCCGGGTCACGCCGTCCAGGCAGGCGTAGAGGGTCTCCATGGCGTCCGGATCGGCGTCCCAGAAGCGTCGCCGGGAGCGTCGCACGTACCAGTTGGACAGGTCGTCGATGAACCGGGCCAGGCGTCGGCCGGCCCGCAGCGAGTCGAAGGCGTCCAGGGCTTCGGTGACCTCCGTGATGGTCGCATGTAGTTCCGAGTACGCCCAGCGGTCGAGCACGGGCCGCGTGCGCGGGTCGGACGCCGCAGCGCGCCCCGGTGCCCAGCCGCCGGCATTGGCGTAGAGGACGAAGAACGACGCGGTGTTCCAGTAGGTCAGCAGCACCTTGCGGACGATGTCCTCAAGGGCCTCGTGGCCGACCCGGCGGTCCGACCAGGGTGACCCGGCCGCGAGCATCAGCCAGCGCACCGCGTCCGCGCCGTGCCGGTCGAACAGCTCGAACGGGTCCAGCACGTTACCGATATGCTTGCTCATCTTGCGGCCCTCGGCGTCCAGGAGCAGGCCCAGACACAGCACGGTCTCGTAGGCGGAGCGGTCGAACACCAGCGTTCCGACGGCCATCAGCGTGTAGAACCAGCCGCGGGTCTGGTCGATGGCCTCGCAGATGTACTGCGCCGGGTACTGGCCCTCGAACTGCTCGCCGTTGCGGTGTGGCGCTCCCCATTGGGCGAACGGCATCGCTCCGCTGTCGTACCAGACGTCGATCACCTCGGGGACGCGCCTGGCCACGGCCGAACAGGTCGGGCAGGCGATCGTCACGTCGTCGACGAACGGCCGGTGCGGATCCAGCGCGGACAGGTCACGCCCGGCCAGGGACGACAGTTCCAGCAGCGATCCGACGCAGGTCAAGTGGGTCGGATCGGCTGTACAGCGCCAGATCGGCAGTGGCGTGCCCCAGTAGCGGTTGCGCGACAGTGCCCAGTCGACATTGCCGCGCAGCCACTCGCCGAACCGTCCGTTCTTGATTCTTTCGGGGTGCCAGTCGGTGCGCTCGTTTTCGGCCAGCAGCCGGTCGGCGATCGCGGTCGTCCGGATGTACCAGGATGGCAGCGGGTAGTAGATCAACGGTGTGTGGCAGCGCCAGCAGTGTGGATAGCTGTGGGTGTAGTCCTGCGCCCGCCACAGCACTCCACGCGCGCGCAGGTCGTCGACGAGGGTCGCGTCCGCGTCCTTGAAGAACACCCCACCTACCAGCGGCGTGCCGGCGACGAACCGGCCGTCCCGACCCACCGGGTTGACCACGGGCAGGCCGTAGGCGCGAGCGACCGCGAGGTCCTCCGCGCCGAAGGCCGGGGCCTGGTGGACCAGGCCGGTACCGTCGGTGGTGGTGACGTAGTCGGCGAGTACCACCGAGTGCGCGGCCGTGGCGCCCGCGGCCGTGGCGCCGAAATCCGCCGGCGGCAGCAGCTCGAACGGCCGGGCGTAGGTCACGCCGGCGAGATCGGCTCCCCGCACGGTCTGGACGACCTCGGCGTCCGGCCCCACCGCGGCACCGAGCAGCGGCTCGGCCACCAGCACCAGCTCGCCGGCACGCCCGCCGGCCGCGGTCCGGGCGACCACATAGGTGACGTCGGGATGCACGGCGACCGCGGTGTTGGACACCAACGTCCACGGGGTCGTCGTCCAGACGAGCAGGCTGACACCCGCCTCGCCGAGCGGGCCGGCGGTCACCGGGAAGCGGACGTAGACCGAGGGGTCGACCACGTCGGCGTAGCCCTGGGAGACCTCGTGGTCGGACAGGGGCGTCTCGTCCCGCGGGCAGTACGGGGTGACGCGATGGTCCTCGACGAGCAGCCCCTTGTCGAAGATCTTCTGCAGGGACCACCAGACGCTCTCGATGTAGGGGGTGTCCATCGTGCGGTAGGCGTTGTCCAGATCACACCAGTAGCCCATGCGCTCGGTCATCCGGGAGAAGTCCGCGACATGGCGCAGCACCGACTCGCGGCAGCGGGCGTTGAACGCGGCGATACCGAAGGCCTCGATGTCACTCTTGCTGGTGAAACCCAGTTCCTTCTCCACGGCGAGCTCCACGGGCAGGCCGTGGCAGTCCCAGCCGGCGCGGCGCGGGACGTGGAAGCCCCGCATCGTGCGGTACCGGGGGAACAGGTCCTTGAAGACCCGGGCTTCGACATGGTGGGTGCCCGGTTTGCCGTTGGCGGTCGGCGGACCTTCGTAGAAGATCCATTGTGGCCCGTCCGCGGTCGCGTCCAGCGAACGCTGGAAGACCTTCAGGTCCGTCCAGCGACCGAGGACCTCGCGTTCGAGGGCGGGCAGGTCGACCTGGGTCGGCAGCGGTGGGAAGGCGGGCTGCGCGTCCCCGGGTGTCTTGTGATCAGGCGTCTCGCGGTCGGGCATGGTGTGTCTCCGTCGGGATCAGGCTCCAACGGAGGGACGACACCCCGCGGTACCCGGCGTGTCGCCGGGGCGCGGTGGTACCGCGGTACCACCCTCCTTGCCGTTCGGGACGCCGGTGTGCGGCGGCCTGGACGACCACTCGTCGCGCGCGGTACCGGATCTACTGGGGGCGGGGGCGCCCTGTTCTTCCGGCAGCTCGGGGGTGATCTTCACGACGCGCTGGCCGCCGGGCTTCCACCGTCCCCGGTTCGCTCGACGCCCGTCACCGGCCGTCCTTGGCTGCGCCCGCCGCTACTCGTCCCGTCGTCGCCGTCCGCTGCAACCAGCGTAGTGGATGCTGCGGCGTTCGCCGTCACCTGCCGGCACTCGTCGGCCGATGATGATGATCGGCGTGCTCCTCGCTGTGGTGGTCTGCGTGGTGCTCAGCGTGGTGCTCAGCGTGGTGGTTGTGATGGTCTGCGTCACCCGGGCCGGGTGCCTGTGGGTGGGGGACCGCCTGGCGCCGTGGCTGGCGGACCGGTCGCCGTGAGGGCCGGCGTGATGGCCGGCGGGGCGCGGGCACGTAGGTACTCGCGGAGTCGCCGCGCAGTAGCCGCATCGGCCAGTAGACGGCGCGGACCAGACCGGTACAGCGACGCAGCGACACCCCCAGCGCGCGGGTGCCCAGCGGTCCCCGGTAGCGGTCGACCTTGTGGACGCGGGTGTGGCAGTGGTGGCAGATGGGGACCAGATCGCGGTTGGACTCGTGGCCCGAGCCGGCCCGGAAGTAGTCGACGTGGTGCGCGTGGTAGCCGATGCCGGCTGGTCCGTCCCGCCACGGCTTCCCGCAGATGTGGCAGGGACGCTTGCCGGTTTCGGCGAGCCACCGCCGTCGCCTGGCCCGCCACTCGGGACCGCCCACATACTCGCCGTGACTGTGGTAGCCGTTCAGTCGCAGCGTGATGTGGAACCGTCCGCGTTCGATCCAGCGGTCCACGTGCCCGGCGACGCTGAGCGCCACGCAGACGCCCAGAACCACCCCGATCCACTGCAGTGTCCGCCCGGACGCCAGCCGCCACCACTGGTCCGCCGTTGTCTGCGCGATGCCCCACAGGGCACCGAAGGCGTTCGCCACTGTGCTCACTCGCTGCTCACTCGTCCCCCACCATCGTCGCCAGCCATCGTCCCCGACCACGTCGTCCCGATCGTAGTGACGATTATGTTCCGTTCTGTCCGCCGACGTGGGTAACCCGCCGCTTGGCCGCGGCGGCCAGGCCATCGGGACCCGGCCACGGGCTCGTTGGAACTCTGCTTCGGTGGGCGTCAAGGCTGGCGGTCCTGCCGTCCGTGGTGGCCGTGACTGCGACGGATCTGTCGCCGTCATCCTGGACCAGGTATCATGTGGAAAGATCCCTGTCCGACAAAACACCGGCTGGATGCAACGGAGGTGTGCGTTGGCTGTCACGCCTCTCGTCAATGCTGTCACACATCTCGTCAGTGTTGAGGGAATCGGTGATGTCGGGGTCGATGACATTGCCGCCGATTTTCTGAACCGCGCCGGGCCGATGTCGCCGATGAAGCTCCAGAAGCTGGTGTACTACGGTCAGGCATGGCATCTGGTCCGCTACGGGCACCCACTTTTCCCGGATGGTATCGAGGCGTGGCGGCAGGGCCCGGTCGTGCGTCATCTGTATGACCAGCATCGTCGGCAGTATCTGGTGCGTTCCTGGCCGTCCGGCAGCGCAGGTCGGGTTATTGGTCGGGCCGCGGAGACGGTTTCCTGGGTGGTGCAGCGGTACGGCGGTTTCGCTGCTCGTGAACTGTCCGAGCTGACGCACGCCGACCTCCCCTGGCGTCAGACCCGCGCCGGGTTGGACGAGTCGGCGCGTTCCAGCCGATCGATTTGCCCCGAGTTGATGCGGGAGTACTACGGGCGCCATCACATGACCGTGGCGGACGCGGTGGCCGACGTCGTGGCCAGCACCCGGCTGGAGGGTGTGGAACTCCCCGGGGATGTGCTGGCTGAACTAGTCGAGGTGGCCAACGGCCGGCGGTCGGCCGATGATGCGGTGGCGGCGCTGATTGCGTCGCGCCGTGGACGACGCTGACCCGTACTGCTGGCCCGGTTCTCCCTGCCTGCGTAGTCTTCTCGATATCCGGGACGCGGACGAACTTGCCGCGGTCGAAGCGGAAATCGTCGCCATACGTGATGTGGAGCTGCGTCGTGCAATATTGCCGGGGCTTTACGATTTCGACCATCTTCGGCAGTTCCACCGCGTCCTGTTCAGCGACGTCTATCCGTGGGCCGGCGAGATTCGCGTGGTCGATATCGGACGGCCCATTCTCTTTGCGCACTGGCGGTTCGTCGCGGACGCTGCGGACGACGTCTTCGCCAGACTGGCCGCGGACGCATATCTTGTCGGCTTATCGCACGGCCGGATGGTCGAGTGCGTTGCGAGATATCTCGGCGAGGTGAATGCGTTGCACCCCTTCCGAGAGGGCAACGGCCGTGCGCAGCGTGCCTTCTTCCGTCAACTCGCAGCCGCGGCCGGGTGGCGTCTGCGCTGGGACCAGGTGAGCCGGGAAGAGAACGACCGCGCCTCGGCCCGGAGCCTGGTAGGTGACGACGCGGCCCTGGAAATCCTGATCGGCCGGATCATCGAACCGCTCGGATGAAAGCTGTTTTCCATACTCAGTGGACTGCATCAATCCACCTCATGTCAGCCCCTGAATGAACACCGTACTAATGGAAAAATCGGCTACTGGACCAGAAGAATGGTATCGCCGCAGGTCAGCGGTGATATGGGAGTCCAGTTACCAAGATCCCCCTATTGTCGATCGCTCTTAGTACCCGCCGCTTCCAGGTGGGTGGCCCGCCCGGGACGGGGATGGCCGGTCCGGTCGGTCATGCCTGTCGTGACCCGACCGCCGCTACTCCTCCCGCGGTCCACTGGGGAAGGGCGCCGGCATCTGACGGCCTCGTCCGGAGGGTTCCGAGCCCGACTTTCTCCGGCTGGGAGAGGGGAAGGAAGGAGGTACAGTGGGTTTCAACCGCCCTATGTCGGTTGCGCCGATATTGGCCAGCAGAACCTCCCGGGCGGTGGCTTCGTCAAGTCCCCACAGGTCAATCCCGACGATCGTGTTCAGCAGGCTGGGGAGGGGCGTTTCCTCGACCCGGACCGGGATGGTCCGACGTGTGGCCCGGCTTTGATCGCCACGCCAGGCAGCCTGCCATTCGGCTCGCTCGAACTGGGATCTGACGAATGCCCGGGAAACGATGGCCAAGATGCGGCGCGACGAGCTGAAAGCATGCTCGATATCTATGATCCAATTGCTTCCGGGAATGACATCCCAGGCTTGAATACGAACTCGATAGCCTACGTTCTCGAGCTGGAACGCCACCCATTCCGCCCAGTCTCTGTCTTTTTCGGCATAGCTTATGAAAAAATCTTCCGTGAACTCCTCCGGAATCGTCCGAATCTTACGTTCGAACCGCAGAAGGAGCTTGCGGCGCTCGGTCTCATCCAGTGGGACCTGCCGAGTGATTTTTTGCTTTGTAAGATAGCCGGTGAGCTGCTCACTGGCTGCAAGAATTGTTCCGCTGCTGTTGGGGCGGTCGCCGATCGTGGCGAGCCACTCCTCATACGCGTAGAAAGGCGTATATGGGACCTCGACTTCTCCCCAGTATTGGTCACGTGCGTTTCCGTCAAGGCCCTTCAAGAGGTAATCAAGGCGGATTCTTGCCAGGTCCCGACTCGCCTCCAGCTTCACTCTTTCACTGTCTTCGACGCGCATCGGGACCGGCCAGATTGTGATGTCTCGCTCGCCACGCTGCCTTCTTACGGACTCCGCCACCGCCGCAGTTCCAACGATACTCTGTGTGCTGAAGGTGAAGCAGGCGACAAGAATGTCGGGTAGTTGGACCGTGCAGATGCCGGCGGTGTCGCTGAGACCGGTCCGACTGTCGATGAGGACATAGTCGAACTGGGCGGTCATGCTCTGCTTCATTGCCTCGACAAATGCGCCGCCACCGAGCTTGTCGTAGAAGTTGGACCAGTCGAAAGAATTGACCTTGGCGCCGTACGCGTCGTCCTGGCGTCCCGCCGACAGGAGCGAGAGGACACCGCCGCGCTCGAAGTCCCATCGCAGCGAAACGGTATGGTTGAGCACATCGGCGTAGGGCTCGTGCCAGCCGGGCGACGGGTCGCCCTGCGTGTCAAGGGTGGCCAGCGCATAGTCCCAGACCATGTCCATCACACCCGTCGAACCAGCCAGCTCGGGGTCGACGAGGAATGGATGGAAGTACCGGTGCAGGCCGGGGGCCTCAAGATCCCAGTCCACGACAAGCACCCTGCAGCCGTTGCTTGCAAGGATCCAGGCGATGTTCGCCAGGGCCATCGTCCGACCGGACCCACCCTTGTACGAGTAGAATGTGATGATCACACCTGGCTGGCGATCGGCGGTCATGAGCCCACCATAGAGCCGTTGAGCTGTGGTCGTGGGACGTATTGATCGGTCGCCGCCGTTCGGCTCGAATCGGCCTCGCCCAACAGCAGCTTCTGCAGGTAGACGAGGACCTCTACCAGAATGCGGCGAAACTCCTCCGGACTGTGTATCCTGGCGTGGAAGCTCTGGTCCGGTCTCCTGGTCTTCTTGGGAAAGACCGTTTTCGGTTCGGGGACGCCGACGGCTGACTGCGTGTCGGTAACGTTCCAGGTAATCATGACCGCGCTGTTGGGGTCGAAACGGTTGTCATAGGTGCGAAGGGCTCCCGCGCGGTCCGGTAGATCCGTGACACGCGGGTCCACCAGCAACACCACCAGTTCATTCTCCCGGTCCGCGTCATCAAGGCGTTCAACGAGATGACCGTCCAGTTTTTCCGGGTAGGGTGTCATCTTCTGATCGATTGCAACGGCGGCAGCGAGGCGGACCAGTGGTTCGGCGTCGTGCGGAAGAAAGGGCGACCAGTCCGTCGGACGGGTTCCGTAGTAGGGGTCGGGGTCGGATTTCCGGGCCAGTTCGCTGGCGGTTCCCGATGCGACGACGAAATGTACATGGTGAGGTCCGGTCGTGTTGTCGGAATCCGCTGTACCGCCCGGTGCGCTCGGTGAAGCCGGCATCTTCGCGAAGGCGTTCCTCGTTGTCTCCAGTTCTGGTGGCGGGGCTGCCGGGGCCAGCGTGTACTCGTCTGTGTTCTTTTTTATCTCCAGGACGATTGCGCTCAGAATCTGGTCGTAGCCGAGCGCCAGGGAAGGGTCCTTCTTGTTCTTCACGATCTTCATGAGGCCGAGTTTCTTGTACTCGATGCCGTACTCGGTGAACTCGCGGTATTGGACTGCACCCGCGACCTCGGGTAAGCGCAGGTCGCTCGGGGGCTCCCAGAGAATCGGAGGTTCCCAGAGAAGTGGGAATATGAGCGGTGGGGTTTTGCCGTTTACGGCCTTCGCCGCGTCCAGCCGGTCGGAGAACGCCTGCCACTCCCGGCCGCAGAACTCGCTGTTGAAGTAGCGTGGCGAGTACAGCGGCACGAAGGCCTGGCAGTGGGCGAGTTCGTCGGCGATCGTGTCCGCCCAGCGGGTACCGGATCGCATGTCCACGTCCTGAAAGCCGATGACGCTGGGGTCCAGGGTCGTTTTCCGGGTGAGCTCGTCACAGAGATCGAGGTAGAAGTCGCGCACCCAGCCCCCCACGCCGTCAGTATGGGCGTAGCTGAGGAAGAACATGCTCACAGACACGCTCCGTTAAAACCGTTACGCTGAGTTAATGACGCCGGCCGTAGCCTGTACACGTCACCTGCGTAGGCATTCGGCTGCGGACAGCATACTGGGCTGGATTTCGGCGGATCGGCGGATCGGTGGGGCAGGTGCGGATCAGCTGCGGATCAAGCGTGGATCAAGCGTGGATCAGGCAGGGCCGTGACGGACGGTCACGGTCTGCTGTGGCCGTAGAGTGGGCCGGGTGCAGGAGACGTCGTCCACGGACGGGGATGGGACTACCGAGGCGGCGGATGCGCGGCCCGGGGCGCCACTAGCTGCTGTTCGGTCGCGGAAAGCGGTGGCCACGCTGCTCGGCACCGGTTTCGCGGTCGTCACCGTCGACGTGATCACGAAGATCATTGTGGTGGCGCACCTGTCCGACCGGGCGCCGATCGATCTGGTGCCGGGCGTGCTCGATCTCCGCCTCACGCGCAATCCCGGTGCCGCCTTCAGCCTCGCCGGTGGCGCGACGGTCTTGTTCAGCCTGGTGGCCGTCGCGGTTGTCGCGGTCATCGCGCGGACCGCCCGGACCTTGAAGTCCACGCCGTGGGCGATCGTTCTTGGGCTGCTGCTCGGTGGTGCGCTCGGCAACCTCACGGACCGGATCTTCCGCGCGCCCGCTCCGTTGCGCGGGCATGTCGTCGACTGGATCCACCTGCACCACTGGCCGGTTTTCAACGTCGCGGACTCGGCGATCGTGATCGGCGGAATCCTCGCGGTCATCCTGGGAGCACGCGGTATCGGCCTGGACGGGCAGCGCGCGACGGACGCCGGTGAGCAATGACCGGCGAAACTGACCGGTGAGCATGACCGGTGACGGTGACCAGCAGTGGGTGCCCAGGGAAGGTGACCAGTAGTGGGGGATCAGCGGTGAGCGCAGGGGACAGACGCACGCTGCCGGTTCCCGACGGACTGGACGGCCTGCGCCTGGACGCCGCCATCGCCCGGATGTTCGGGTTGTCCCGGACGGCCGCCGCGGCGCTCGTGGATGACGGCTACGCCAGTGTCAACGGCACGGTGCGGGGCCGGTCCGATCGGGTGACCGGCGGCGCGTGGCTCGACGTCGAACTGCCGGCGCCGCCGGCTCCGGTTCAGATGGAGGCAACCCCGGTGCCCGGCCTGGAGGTGATCCACGATGATGGTGACATCGTGGTCGTGGGCAAGCCGGTGGGCGTCGCCGCTCACCCGGCTCCCGGGTTCAGCGGACCGACCGTGATCGGTGGGCTCGCCGCGGCCGGCTACCGCATTGCGACCAGCGGTGCGTCCGAGCGTCAGGGTGTGGTCCACCGCCTGGATGTCGGCACAACGGGAATCATGGTGGTCGCGAAGAGCGAGCACGCCTACACCGTGTTGAAGCGTGCCTTCCGGGAGCGGGAGGTCGAAAAGATCTACCGGGCTCTGGTGCAGGGGCATCCGGATCCATCCAGGGGAACGGTCGACGCACCGATCGACCGGCACCCGCGCAAACCAGGCCTGTTCGCTGTCGTTGCGGATGGTAAACCTAGCGTTACCCACTATGACACCGAAGAGGCGTTCCGGGCCGCGTCCCTGCTGTCGGTGCGGCTGGAGACCGGTCGGACCCATCAGATCCGGGTGCACATGTCGGCGTTGCGGCATCCCTGCGTCGGTGATCTCGCCTATGGCGCCGACCCGGTTCTCGCCGGCCGGCTCGGGTTGACCCGGCAATGGCTCCATGCCGCGCAGCTGTCCTTCGCTCATCCCGCGGACGGTCGGTGGATGACGTTCACCAGCCCCGATCCAGCCGATCTGGCGGAGGCGGTGTCCCTCCTCCGCCAGCAGTCATGATCACTTCCGAGGGTTAGAGCGCCCGGCGGCGCAGGTCCACGTCCCGTGGCGCAGGTCCACCGCCGCGATGGGTTGCTCATGCGGGCGCGGGGGCACGTTCCGTCCGCGACCGAAACCCCGTGGGAGGACTGTGATGAGCACGACGACAGCACCGGTCAGATCCGCGAACGGTCACCGCACGCTGCGTCTGGGCCAGCGTGTCGCGACCCCGCAGGAGCGGGCCGAGCGTGGAAAGGCGGCGCGGGCCACGGCTCCCCGTTCCAGCCATGGCGAGTTCTCCCCGTCGTCACGGCGACCCGACCCGGTGGATGTGATCGAGAAGCAGTCTGCCACCCGAGTGCCCGAACTGGTGCCGATCCGGTACGGGCGGATGATGGAGTCGCCGTTCCGGTTCTTCCGGGGCGCAGCGGCGATCATGGCTGGTGACCTTTCCAGGACACCACGGACCGGGATCACCGCACAGCTGTGCGGTGATGCCCACCTGGTGAACTTCCGTCTGCTCGCATCACCCGAGCGGCGCCTGACGTTCGATATCAACGACTTCGACGAAACTCTGCCCGGCCCATGGGAGTGGGACGTCAAACGGCTGGCGGCCAGCTTCGTCATCGCGGGCCGGCAGAACGGTTTCACCGCTGCCGAAAGGCGGTCGGTGGTCACGACCATGGTGCGTTTCTACCGGGAGTGGATGCGCCGGTTCGCCGAGATGACCAACCTCGCGGTCTGGTACGCGCGGATCGATGTCGAACAGCTCGAGTCCGAATTTCGGGACCGGCTTACCAAATCCCGGCGCCGGCGGGTCGAGCGTACGATGAGCAGCGCCCGTACCCGCGACAGCCTGCGGGCGTTCAACAAGCTCACCGTGGTCCTCGACGGCGAGCGCCGGATCGCCTCGGACCCGCCGCTGCTCGTTCCGATCATGGAGCTGCTCCCCGGCGTGCAGGGCGATGTCCTCGCCGAGCAGCTCAACCGGGTGATCGAGGAGTACCGGGACTCACTGCAGGCGGACCGCCGTGTCCTGCTCGACCAGTACCGGCTGGTCGACGCCGCCCGGAAGGTCGTCGGGGTCGGCAGTGTCGGTACCCGTTGCTGGATTGTCCTCATGCTCGGCCGGGACGACCAGGACCCGCTGTTCCTCCAGGTGAAAGAAGCCGACACGTCGGTGCTCGCCGATTACCTGCCGGCGAGTGAGTACACCAACCAGGGGGAACGCGTCGTCTCCGGTCAACGGCTCATGCAGGCGGCCAGCGACATCTTCCTCGGTTGGCACCAGGGGACCGGGATCGATGGCCAGACACGGTACTTCTACGTCCGTCAGCTGTATGACTGGAAGGGCGTCGTGCAGGTCGACGAGATGCCGCCGGACGGCATGCGGTCGTTCGCGGAACTGTGCGGGGCGACGCTGGCCCGCGCCCACGCCCGGTCGGGGGACCGGATCGCCATCGCCTCCTACCTCGGCCGCACCGACGTCTTCGACCGGGCGCTCGCAGACTTCGCCGAGGCGTACGCCGACCAGAACGAGCGTGACCATGCCGCGCTCGTCGAAGCGGTGAAGTCCGGTCGAGTCACCGCGGAGTCCATCGACTGACCGCTCGTCCGCTCGAAGATGATTTTTCGAGCTTTGTTTGATCGAATCGACGTTTTTGATCGCACAAACCTCGAAAGATCGTCCGGATGGGCAGGCTGGCGGCGGCGTGCTGAGGATCATGAGCACGCCGCCGCCGGCATGAGTCGGGGTAGGCGGCTTCCATGTCGTGACAGTCACAGAGGAGGATGGTCGCGGGACGGACGATACGGCAGGCGTCGGGCGATATGAAGGTTGTGGTGCCCGGCGACCGCCACCGGCCGTCACCAACGACGACACGAGACGACTTGAGGAGCCCCTGCGGTGAAGTTGGCGATGGGCACCCGGGAGGTCTTCGACGCGGAGAGCCTGCTTGAGGAATACCTCGGTCCGCGCAAGCGGGGCCTGCGTTATGCCTACCCATACTACGATGGGCTCGCCACCAACGGTGACCCCGACCTGCTGTGCACGGGGGACCTGCTCGCCCCCTGTCTGCTCGGCGTCCAGGTGGACGTCGACCGGATGCACACACTGACCGCGCTGACGCCGTTACTGCAACGCGCGCTGGACAAGCTTCCGCCAGGGATCGAATTGATCGAGGCCGACGAGGTCACACTCGATCTTGTGGCGGCCCTGTACGACCCGCTCGACGACCCCGACGTGTCTGACCGTGACGTCAAGGGTTCGCTGATCGCGAAGGTCCTGCACCGCAAGCGGCCCGGACTGGTCCCGCTGTTCGACTCGAAAGTCAGGGTCTTCTACCAGCACGAGCGGTGCATCCCACCGGCGCCCCGTGACGGCCGATCCTGGCGTGAGTACATGCAGCTGCTGGTCAGGGCGATGCAGTACGACCTGCGGGAGAATGCTGAGGAGTTCCGTCGGTTGTCCGCGCTGGTCCCCGACAGCGGACCGCCCCTGACGCCGTTGCGCATCCTCGACATCGTCGTGTGGATGAGCAGCGCGGTCTGACCGCTGCTGCCGGCGGCACTCATAGCGCACTCATAGCGCACTCATAGTGAAGTCATGGTGAAGTCATGGTGGTGAGGCGGTCGTGGTGAGGCGCAACAGGGCACCTTCGGGCTGCCTGCCCTCTGTCGTCGTCCTGCCGCTGCGGGTGGCGCGCAGGGTTGCCATGGGTAGGGCGCGCGTCCGCGAGGAGATCGGGCGCGGTGTCGCACTGCGCGGTCGGGTCTGGAACGGCATCGCCGACCTCCCCTTCGAGGGAGTCGTCGTGGTCGGCATGGACGGCCGGGTGGCCGCCGTCGGGCCGCAGGACTCGGTGGTGCTGCCGGACGGCCTGCGGGTGATCGACTGCGCCTGGATCGGACCGGGTGTCACCGACGCCCATGTTCATCTTGCGGCGACCGCCACATCTGGACACGATGAGCTTCGTGCTGGACTCGTCGCTGTCCGCGACCTCGGTTCCCCGGTCGAGAGGCTGGCCCACTGGCGTGTCGCAGCGCCGATCGTCGTGGTCGGGGCGGGTCCCCGGGTGGTGGGTGCCCCGGACCCACCACCGCATCCTGATCCGCACGGAGACGGGCTGGCAGTCGTCGACAGCCCCGCGCTCGCCCGGCGGGCCGTCACGAGTCTTGCGGCGGATGGTGTTGATCTCATCAAGGTGTGTCTCGGGGGTGGCGAGGGCAGCGCACCGTCGCGACGATCGCCCTTGCACTACAGCGAGCTCGAGGTCGTGGTGAAGGCCGCGCATGCGGCCGGGCTCCCGGTGACCGCGCACGCGTTGACCGTCTCGGCGGTGGAGCTGGCGCTGCGGGCGGGCGTGGATGAGCTTGCCCACGTTCCGCTGGAACCGTTGCCGCCCGAGACCGTCGACCGGATCGCCGCCGCTGGCGTGCCGGTCGTGTCGACCCTGCAGTGCCATGCCGGGGCAGGCCCCGCACCCGGGCGCAATGCCGCGCTGCTCCATCGCGCCGGAGTGCCCCTGCTCTACGGCACTGATGCGGGCGGTGCGGGTAACCGTCCGCCCGGGGTTGACCCGCGGGAGCTCGACCGGCTTGCCTACGCCGGGCTGGGGCGCCTCGGCGCGTTGCGTGCGTCGACCTCCGGCGCGGCCCGGGCAGCTGGGTTTGACGGCCAGCGGCCGTCGGGGCGTATCGAGGTCGGTGGGTATGCGGCCGTGGTCGGCCTGCCCGCCGACCCGCTGGTCGAACCCGCGGCCTGGCGTCACCCGAGCGTGGTGGTCAACGGCCAGCGAATCATCACGGCGTAATGTTCACGAATGTGAAGCTTTCCGTCCTGATGCCGGTGTTCAACGAGCAGGCCACGCTCGCGTCCGCGGTCAAGCGGGTGCTGGACGTCACCTATCCCTGCGAGGTCGAGCTCGTGGTGGTCAACGACGGCAGCACGGACGGGACGCGGGCGATCCTCGACTCCGTCGATGATCCCCGGGTCGTTGTCGCCCACCAGTCCGTGAACCGTGGCAAGGGCGCGGCGGTCCGCACTGCGAGCCAGCTCGCGACCGGTGAATACCTGGTCATCTGCGACGCGGATCTTGAGTATGCGCCTGAGGAGATCCCGGCGCTGCTCGAACCGGTAATCACCGACCAGGCCCGGGTCGTCTACGGCTCGAGGACGTTCAGCAGTAACACCGCGTACTCGTTCTGGTATGTGATGGGCAATAAGGCGGTTACGCTTGCGGCGAACATCCTGTTCGACAGCTACATCTCGGACCTGGAGACCTGCTTCAAGCTGATGCCGACCAGTCTGTACCGGGAGCTGGACGTCGCCCGGGTCGGCTTCGGGATGGAGGCCGAGGTGACCGCCAAGCTGCTTGCCCTCGGTATCCGACCGTTCGAGGTCCCGATCAGCTACCAGGCCCGCACCCGGGCGGAAGGCAAGAAGCTGACCTGGAAGGACGGGGTCGAGGCGCTGTGGATACTGGGCTCGATCCGGGTCCGTGGCCGGGCGCGGGTCCGCTGACAGGCGAATGCGACAATGGGCAGCGTGCTGAGCTACGCCGTGCGTGGGCTCACCCGCCGGCACGGCGTCGGTGAGCATGCTGTCCTCGCCACATGTGACCTCGACCTCGACATCGAACGTGGCGAGGTGTTCGGAGTGCTCGGGCCGAACGGGGCCGGAAAGACCACGCTGGTGCGCCAGCT
Organism: Protofrankia sp. Cas4; assembly: GCF_963555915.1. NCBI lineage: Bacteria > Bacillati > Actinomycetota > Actinomycetes > Frankiales > Frankiaceae > Protofrankia > Protofrankia sp. Cas4. The sequence goes on along the minus strand of NZ_CAUVXL010000184.1, from coordinate 7 downwards.
CATGGGG
>NZ_CAUVXL010000183.1:23869-30697 GCF_963555915.1 Protofrankia sp. Cas4 | reverse complement strand
CCCTCAGCGCGATGCTCGAAAGCACCAGGGAGTCCCTGGAGCCGATCTGCGGGGCGCTCCACTGGTTTCCCGTCGACCAGATGGTGGACGCGGTTGACACAGATTTCGACCCGCGGCCCTGTTCGGCTGATTCCGTCGCCTTCCTGCAGTACACCTCGGGTTCCACCTCCGATCCGAAGGGGGTCATGGTTTCGCACCGGAACCTCGTGGCGAACCAGGAGATGATACAGCGGGCGTTCGGCCACGATCAGCACTCGACGTTTGTCGGCTGGGCGCCGTTGTTCCATGACCAGGGTCTGATCGGAAACGTCCTGCAGCCGCTCTACCTCGGGGCGACCAGCATACTCATGTCGCCGATGGCGTTCATCCGCTGGCCTCTCCTGTGGCTGTCGGCTATCTCACGTTACCGCGCTCACACCAGTGGCGGACCGAACTTCGCATTCGACGCCTGCGTCGCACGAGCTGCCAGAGGCGACCTGCCGGATCTCGACCTCAGCTGTTGGAAAGTCGCGTTCAACGGCGCCGAGCCGATTCGTCCCGAGACGCTGCGTCGATTCTCCGAGAGCTTCGCGTCGGTGGGATTCAATGCGCAGGCGCTCTACCCGTGCTACGGCTTGGCCGAGGCAACTCTGCTCGTGACCGGCAGCCAGAAGGGTCGCGGCCCGCGCACCATTGATGCGGATACCGGGGAGCTGGGCCACAAGCGCTATGTCAAGGCGCCGAGCGGCCGCGGCCGTACTCTCGTAGGTTCCGGGCTCGTCCGTCCGGAAACGTCGGTTCGTATCGTGGACCCGGAAACGGGACGCTCGTGTCCAGCGAATCAGGTCGGAGAAATCTGGGTTGCCGGGGAGCACGTGGCACAGGGTTACTGGCGGCGTCCGGAGGTGACGGCCGAGGCTTTCCAGGCCGAATGCGACGGTGAGATCGGACCCACCTACCTGCGTACCGGAGATCTCGGCCTGGTGGTCGACGGTGAGTTGTACATCGTGGGCAGGTTGAAGGATCTGTTGATCATTCGGGGAAGGAATCATTACCCGCATGACATCGAGCACACGTCGCAGTCAGCGCATCCCGCGCTGAGGCCCGGTGGGTGTGCCGCGTTCTCGGTGCCCGGCGCCGACGGTGAAAAGCTCGTCGTGGTTCAGGAGATCAAGCGTGAAGAACGACTGAAGGTGGATGCGACTGACGTCGCCGCATCGATTCGAGCGGCAATAACGCACGAGCACCAGCTTTCCGTGAGCGACCTGGTGCTGACTTTGCCGGGTCGACTGCAGAAAACCAGCAGCGGCAAGATCATGCGGGCTGCCGCCAGAAGGCGCTATCTGGAGGCCGGGTTCGACCTCTGGGCACCCCGGACGCAGTCGGTCGCGTGAGGGATTGATTGATCAGCGGGGAGGATGTGAACATGGACGTGTTGAAAGCGGAAAACCCCGACTTTGCGCAGGCGGTGAAGGCCGTGGTCCTGAGCATGCCGGCCGCGCAACATCTGGGTTTCGAGTTCGGCCGGATAGCGCCGGGAGAAGCCGAGATCATCCAACCCTACCGGAAAGAGCTAACCCAGCAGGACGGCTTCGTTCTGGGCGGTGTCCTCGGCTCACTGGCGGACTTTGCCGGGGGTTCTGCGGCCGGCACACTGCTGCCGGCCGGATGGGTGAACATGACCATCGACTACACGGTCAAAATTCTGGCCCCAGCGAAAGGCGAGCGAATTATCGCCCGCGGCCGGGTCGTCAAGGCGGGCCGGATCATGACGGTCGCCGCCGCCGATGTCTACTCGGCTGACGGCGCTGAGGAAACGCTGTGTGCCACCGCTTTCGTGACCATGCGCAATATGAGGGTGCCTCAAACGGCCGTCTCCAACGCCTGACCACGCGAAGAAGATATCGAGACGAGGGACTCATGCCGACCATCGACGTCCGCGGCGCGACGATTGCCTACACCGACACCCTGGCGCCGGCCGGTCGACCGGATGCGTCGACCATTGTGTTCGGGCACGGTCTGTTGTTCAGTGGCTGGGTTTTTCATCGCCAGATCGCGGCCCTGCGCGCGTCCTACCGGTGCGTGGCGCTCGACTGGCGCGGGCAGGGGGACACACCGGCGACCGTCGACGGCTACGACATGGACACCCTCACCGGCGATGCGGTCGCCCTGATCAGGGCGCTCGGTGTGGGCCCGGTGCACTGGGTGGGCCTGTCCATGGGCGGCTTCGTCGGCCAGCGCGTCGCGGCCCGCCACGGCGAGTTGCTGCGTTCGTTGACGTTGCTGGACACCAGCTCCGGGCCGGAGGAGCCGGGCAAGGTCGGCGAGTACAAACAGCTGGCATGGCTGCTGCGTCTGTTCGGAATCAAGCCGATCCTGAGCAAGGTCAGTCCGCAGATGTTCGGCCCTGTCTTCCTGGCAGACCCCGCCAGCAAGACGCTGCGGGACGAGTGGGTGCGCCGGCTCAACCGCAGTGACCGTGCCGCCGTGCGCAAGGCGGTGCTGGGGGTGGCTGACCGCCCACCGGTGGATCATGAAATTCTCGGGATCACGGTGCCCACCCTCGTCGTCGTCGGTGCCGAGGACGCGGCCACTCCACCGGCGAAGGCGGAGCGTATCGCGGCCCGCATCCCAGGCGCCCACCTGCAGATCGTCGCGAACTGCGGACATACCAGCCCACTGGAACAACCCGAGATGATCACCGGGCTGCTGGACACGTTCCTCGCCACGGTCGTGTGAACCCGTCCGCGCGCCTCACCTGCGATCCGATTATATCGGACTTTCACGGATTGACTTCGCGACGATGGCTATTCCGTTTATTATCGGACAGTAGTGCTGCTGGCCGATGGGACCGGGAGGCGTGATGAGGTTGTGTCGGGGTGGCCGCCGTTTGTTGTCCGTGGCCGGGGTGGCCACGGCGGTGCTGGTGGCGTCGATGACGTCGGCATCGCCGGCGGTCGCCGCCGCTCTCGGCTCGGTGCGGGTGTCGCATGCGACGACGGTGGGGGTGCACAACACCTACGACAAAGCCGACTACACCTATCTCGCCCAGGCGCTCGACGCGGGTTCTTCCATGATCGAACTTGACGCGTGGGACGACATCGTCGCGCACCGCTGGCGGGTGAGCCACAGCAACCCGCTCGGCAACGACAACAACTGCGTGGTGGCCACCAGCGCGTCGGCCCTCTACACCGGTAACCGGAATCAGAATCTAGGCTCCTGCCTGAGCGACATCAAATGGTGGCTGGTGGCACATCCGACCGCTGGTCCCGTATTCGTCAAGATCGAAATGAAGGCGGGCTTCGACAACGGAGCCGGGATGGGGCCGGACGAACTTGACGCCTACATCAAGGCGAATGTCGCTACCGACTCCATCTACCGGCCGGCCGACCTGCTCGGCGGCACCCATGCAAACCTCGACGCGGCGGCCACGGCGGACGCCTGGCCCAGCCGCTCCGCACTGGCCGGAAAAATGATCATCTATGTGATTCCGGGCACCGTCGAACTCGCGAACCCGACCGACACGCTGCACACCGACGTCGAGTACGCGACCTACCTCCGGAATCTGTACGCGGCGGGGAAGGTCGGCGACGCCATGATGTTCCCGGCGGTGCTCGGCGCGGCTACCGGTGATCCAAGGACGCGGTACTCGGACATCACGATCCGACCCTGGTTCGTGTTCTTCGACGGTGATGCCAGCACCTATGTCACGAGCGTGAACACCTCCTGGTATGACACCCGGCACTACATCCTGGTGATGACCGATGCCCACGCGGTGACGCCCGCCCTCAACGACACCAACCCGGCGGTCGCCGACGCCCAGGCCAGGGTCGCCCAGCTTGCCGCCGATCACGCCAGCGTCGTCTCCACGGACTGGTACGGGCTGCCGTCCGTGCTCACCCTCACGCTCACGCGCGGCTGACGGCCGGGGGCCGCCGGGTGACCCCCGGCGGCCCCCGGTGCGCGGATCAGCCCGCCCGGCCGCGCGACTGACTATGAGGCCGCGCGACTGACTATGAGAAGGCCGCGGCTGACTGCTCGGTGTCCTCCGAGCCCCGGAAGAATGCAATCTTCCCGTCGGTGAAACGCCACCAGTGCTGCATGTACATCGCCGCGGTCTTGCCGGTCGCGTGCACCGTGTAGGCCCAGTGGATGGTGGCGATCACGTCGGTCTCGTTGGAGGTGAACGAGAGCGGCGTGAACTCGGTGATCTCGATGTTCGACCCGATGTCCTTGAAGAACCGGGGCACCTCGCCCTTGCCGCGGTAGCTGCCGTACCACGGTACCGACGTGCTGGCCGCCTCCGCAGCCCAGTCGACATCGTCGGCGAGCTCGGCGAGGACGGCGTCGATGTCGCCGCGACCATAGGCCGCGTACAGGCGTTGGACAGTGTCGATCTTGGGATCGGATCCGGGGTTGGTTGCAATGTCTTGGCTCATGTCTGAAGACAGTGCACCCGTGGGGCGGTGCGTCGCATCGGGAGAACTCCCCATCTGCCAGACGCTTGGGACCTCCGGCCGCGCGAAATGAGCCATGATCGTGCTGCGTCAGGCTCAACATCGCCGTGCCCACCAACCATCGTCTGGCGAGACGGTCGGGAGCGGCCAACTTCGCGCGAGGTAGAGGGCGTCGAGCGGCTCCACCATGCCTCGCAGTTCACGCGCCGCTCGCGTGGGCAGGGCGTGGAGGGCGAGCTCGAGAACCGTGCGTTCGTCGGTCGTGTAGAAGGGATTGCACAACGGACAGCCGCAACCACTCGAAAGAGCAAGACGGGGATGGTGGGCTATTCGCGACCACTGTCGCAGGGCTTGTGCCACCGCGCCGGGCCACAGTCGATCGCGCTCCAACCGGGCAACCGCACCGGTGAGCATGCCAGAACCGCGCGCAAGACCGGGAACTGAGGATTCGTTCGACTGCCGCCGCGCTTGGCGGCCGACAGCCCGGAGCTGGGACGGCCGACTACGCGGCATAGTCCTTTCTGAATCGTTTCATGAGGACAGGATGCCAGACCTGGCACCCACTTCGCTTCATCGCTATCCGCCCATCGCTATCCGCCCATCGCTGTGCGATGCACGGGTAGCTCGACTCGTCGGTCCGGATGCGGCAGTTGGGTGCCGGCAACAGTATCCCCGTACAGACGGAGGTGATCAACACTCGGAATGCCCTCCGGTACGGGCAGCTCACCTTGGAGCGCATCCTCGCGGAGATCCGCGCTTCAGCATCCCACGTGGGGGAGGTAATCCTGTCTGGAGGCAGCCCGACTCCGGGCGGGCCACCGGTCTTCTCGGCTACCCCGGGCCGGTTCACCGTGGTCGCCGATGCAGCCAAGATCCTCCTCCGCGGTGGACCCATGCCGCTCGTACGCGCACTCGAGGCTGCCGGTCACGGTGCACGGGTGGCCCCGCTGGAGGCTTCGGCCGCGGAACTGGCGGCCACGATGCGCTTCGGGGGCGGGGTCCGCACTGTTTTGCAGGTGGGCGGCAAAATCCTCATCGTGGTGGCGGTAGCTGTGGACATGTACGAGCTCGTCGTAGCCGAGGACCACCTTGAAGCACCCGTCATCAGCGTGGCGGGCTGGGCCGTGGGCGTGGGCCGCACATCGTGTGGGGATGCTCGTGAGCGGCGCCGTCGGATACTGGGCCGGCGCGGAGACGACACGCTCCGTCTACCGGCTTGTGGTCCAATCCCGCGGTCAGCTTCTGTGTTCCGCGGAACACCCAGATACAACGGGATCGTAGGTAGAAAACGTCATCATAATGGCCGATTCCACCTACTGTTGCGGCTCACACCGGCCCGCGGTAGGTGGTTCCGGTCATCAGGATGGCCTCAACGGCCTACGCACCCCGGTCCCGCCACCCGGATTCTGTTTACCGGCGGCATCACATGGCAGACGGTGAGGCCTTTTGACCGGGCACGACCATGCCACCCTGGTCCGTGATACGGCGGCGGTACCGGGGGCCGGTCCGGCCACCGAGTTGCTTGCCATCAGCCGGAACGGTGTCGTCGCAGGCCTGCCGATCCGGACGGTCGGCCCGGATGATCTGATCACGGCCTGGCATGCTTGAGGCTACGGGCCTGGATGGTATCGGCGATCGTCGGGTCGAGCGGTCGGGATCCCCGGGGAGGCAGTGCGCTGCGGAACAGTGCCGAACGGCCGGCCGTTGCCGGGTTCTGTGTTCCGCGGAACGCACCGGTCGTCTGGCTGTCGTGAACGAGCGTGGCGAACGCGGTGCAGATGTCGATCGGGTAGCAGAGGGCTCCTGCGGGTACCGCCTAGCGCCCGCTTTCCTCTCGGGTGTCCAGGGTGCGGTCGCTGTGGTAAAGCCGTCCGCGTCGGCCGGCGAGTACGCCTGAGCCCAGAAAGGAGCCAGATTTTCTGGACCATTGTTGCCGATTATATCAGGGTATGTTACCCTATGTATATGACTGTAAGCGTGTGGTCGTGGGCCGCTCGCGACGGTCGGTGAGGATGCGGGGAGGGCCGCGGTGGGCGACTGGGGTGTGCTGGAGTTGGAGGGTGATCCAACTCAGGGTGATCCGGATGCGGTGCGGGCGATGGCCGTCCGGTTGCAGCACCAGGCTGAGGTCGCCGAACACAACACCACTCGCCTGCGTGCTATCGCGAGCGGCGGTGGTGAGCTGGCGATGGCCGGTGATTACGCGCCGGCGTTCACCGAGGCGCTGGTGGAGTTACCCGACGGGCTGGCGAAGCTTGCCCGTGCCTACCGCGGCTGCGGGGAGGCGCTCTTTACCTATGCGGCGAGTCTGACCGAGGCGAAGATCCGGGCGGGGGGTGCGTTGCGCGACGGCCTGGACGCCGATGATCGTTATCGGGCGGCGCTGCGTGAA
>NZ_CAUVXL010000183.1:19867-23424 GCF_963555915.1 Protofrankia sp. Cas4 | reverse complement strand
AGGATGCGGCGGAGTTGCGGGGGGAGGCGGCCCGGAGCTGCGCCCACGGCATCGAGAACGCGCTCGCGGACAGCGGGATCAAGAACAAGGCGTGGTATGAGAAGGCCTGGGATGCGGTGTCGGCGCCGTTTCGGTCCTGGGACAGCTTCGTCGACCTCTGCCGGGATGTGGCGATGGTCGCCGGGGTCGTCGCGCTGTTCGTCTCCGGGCCGATCGGGTTGGCGTTGGTCGCGATCGCGCTGGTCGCCGGTGCGGTGGTGTTCGCCGACACGTTGGCGAAGTACGCGCAGGGGAAGGCGTCGTTGGGGCAGCTTGGTCTGGACTCGCTGGGTCTGATTCCGGGTGGACGCGGTGTGGTCAGTGTCGCGCGGTTGGGGCGGACCGCGGTGGCGCTGGGGCGTGGGGTGGCCCGTGGTGAGGGGTTGAAGCTTGTTGGTGCCGGGCTGCGCACCTTTGGCGGTGCGGCGCTGGGCCGAGCGCGCAATATCGTGACGGCGATCCCGCACGGCATTGCGATCGCTGGTGGTGATATTCGTAGCGCTTTGCGTGACCCACGGTTGTTTGCGCGGGCCGCGCACTGCCGGTTCGTTGGGCGGGATCCGGTGGACATGGCCAGCGGGCAGATGATCCTGGCGCAGGTCGACGTCGAGCTGCCCGGCCTGCTGGCCTGGGCGCTGCAGCGGACCCACATGTCGTCGTATCGGGCGGGCCGGTGGTTCGGCTCGTCGTGGAGCTCGACGTTGGACCACCGGTTGGAGATCGACGAGGAGGGCGTGTGCTATGCCGCGCCGGACGGGGTGCTGGTCGCCTATCCGCATCCCGCACCCGGGGCGACCGTGCTGCCAGCCGAGGGCCCACGGCTGGCGTTGGCCCGCGACGCTGCCGGTGTCTACACCGTCAGCGACCCGCAGACCGGCCACGTTTTCCACTTCGCGATCCCGGCCGGCAACGCCCGGCATGTGTCCCTGCCGCTGGCGGCGATCACCGATCGTAACGGGAATCGTATCGAGTTGGGGTACGACGCCGCCGACGGGACGCTCGCTGAGATCAGCCATTCGGGCGGGTACCACCTGGTGGTGGACACCCGGCAGGGGCTGATCACCGCGATCCGGTTGCGGGGACGGGCGGGCGAACCCGACACCGAGATCGTCCGCTATGGCTACGACGGGAGTGGCCGGCTGACCGAGGTGGTGAACTCCTCGGGTCGGCCGTTGCTGTTCGCCTACGACCCCGCCGGGCGCATGATCGGTTGGACGGATCGTAACGGCACCGGCTACGCCTATACCTACGATGCGGCCGGTCGGGTGGTGCGGACCGTGGGTTCGGCGGGCTGCCTGGATGGGACGATCGTCTACGACACCGATCGTCAGGTCACGGTGGAGACCAACTCGCTGGGGCAGACCATCGAGTACCAGTTCACCGCGGCGATGCAGCTCCGCCGGCAGGTCGATCCGCTCGGTGGTGTCACCGTCTACGCGTGGGATCGGTATGACCGTAAGTTGGCTGAGACCGACCCGCTGGGCCGCACCGTCCGGTACCGCTACGACGGTGACGGCAACCTGACCGAGGTCGTCCGGCCGGACGGCAGTCGGATGACCGCACAATGGAATGATCTGCGACTACCGGTGACGCTGCTCGAGGCGGACGGTGCCCGCTGGGAACGCTCCTACGATGACCGGGGCAACCTGACGGCGGTGGTCGATCCGGTCGGGGCGCGGACCGGGTTCGCCTATGACGACCGCGGCGGGCTGACGGCGGTCACCGATGCGTTGGGTCAGATTCGGCGGGTGGCGAGCGACGCCGCTGGCCTGCCCGTTTCCGTGACCGATCCGCTCGGGGCAGTCACTGTCTATGAGCGGGACGGGTTCGGCCGGGTGGTCGCGGTGACCGACCCGGTCGGTGGGACGGCCCGGTTCACCTGGACCGTCGAGGGCAGACCCGCATCCCGGACCCTGCCGGATGGGGCGGTCGAGCGGTGGAGCTATGACGGGGAAGACAATCTGATTGAGCACCTCGACGCAGTCGGTGGGGTGACCCGTACCGAGTACACGCATTTTGATCTGCCGGCTGCGCGGATCGGCCCGGACGGGGCGCGCCTGGCGTTCGCCTATGACACCGAGCTGCGGCTGGTGGCTGTCACCAATCCGGCCGGCCTGGTGTGGCGGTATGACTACGATTCGGCCGGGAATCTGGTGCGGGAGGCCGATTTCAACGGCCGGGTGCTGGCCTACGTCCATGATGGCGCCGGGCAGGTCGTTGAACGTGTCAATGGTGCCGGGGAGAGCGTGCGGTTCACCCGCGATCCGCTCGGGAACGTGACCGAGACACGATCCGCGGACGGTGTGACGACGTTCGCTTACGACGCCGTCGGCAGTGTCGTGCGTGCGGTGAACGCCGACGCCGACTGCACGTTCACCCGGGACCCCGCCGGTCGGATGCTGGCCGAGACGTGTAACGGCCGGACGGTCTCCTCGACGTACGACGTGCTGGGCCGGCGGGTGCGGCGGGTGACGCCGTCCGGAGCGGCGAGTGTCTGGGAGTACGACGTGGACGACCGGCCGATCTCCCTGCACACCGCCGGTCGGACGGTGCGGTTCACCCACGACGCGGCCGGCCGGGAGGTCGCGCGCAGCCTGGACAGCGGGGTGGTGCTGGCGCAGGCGTGGGATGCCAACCACCAGCTGCTGTCGCAGACCGTGACCGCGGGGCACGCGCGGGTGCTGCAGCGCCGGGACTACTCCTACAGTCCGGACGGTTACATCAGCGAGATCGATGACATGCTCGCAGGCCTGCGCCGGTTCGATCTCGACCCGGCCCGGCGGGTCACCGCCGTCCACGGAACCGACTGGCAGGAGCGTTACGCCTACGACGCGGCGGGCAACATCATCGACGCGTCCTGGCCGGTGCCCGTCCCGTCCCCACCCGCACAGCGTGACGGGCGCGACGGGGTGCACGAGGCCGCGCAGGGTGGTCGGGAGTACGCCGGCACGCTGATTCGCCGGGCCGGCCGGGTCCGCTACGAGCACGACGGCCAGGGCCGGGTGACGGTGCGCCAGCACAAGCGGCTGTCGGCGAAACCGCGGACCTGGCGCTACAGCTGGGATGCCGACGATCGCCTCACCGGTGTGACCACCCCGGACGGCTGGCGCTGGCGGTATTCCTATGATCCGTTCGGCCGGCGGATCGCCAAACAACGCCTCGCCGGCGATAGCGCCAATGGCACCGGCGACGACGGCGGGGTGGGCGAACGGATCGACTTCGCCTGGGACGGCGCCGTCCTCGCCGAACAGCACCACACCACCGCCGCCGATCTGACACCCCGGGTCACCACCTGGGACTGGGAACCCGGCGGCTTCCGGCCGCTCACCCAGTCCGAACGCCGCCGGTCCGTCCGCTCCGGGTCCCTTCATGGAAACGATGCGGGATCCGCCTATGGCGATGCCGGCCGGGACGTCGACGAAGGCCCAGATGATCTCGACCAGGAGTGGTTCGACGCCCGGTTCCACGCCATCGTCACCGACCTCGTCGGCACACCCACTGAACTCGTCGACCCCGCC
>NZ_CAUVXL010000183.1:18128-19299 GCF_963555915.1 Protofrankia sp. Cas4 | reverse complement strand
GGCCAGTACCACGACCCCGAAACCGGCGCCCACTACAATTACTTCCGTTACTACGATCCCGAGACAGCCCGCTACGACTCCACCGACCCCCTCGGCCTAGAAGGCGACCCCAACCCGCATACCTATATCTCCAACCCGACAGGCTGGATCGACCCGTTCGGTCTAATGGGCTATGGGGATTCAAAACCTATCATTCGTGCCTATGAGCATAACCCGAAACATGGTACCCGATCCCGCACTGACTCCCGAGGTCGTGAAGTGAGCCGGGCCCCCAGAGGTGACGCACAGAAGATTCTCGATGATTCCGTGCCCAAGGCGCCGAACTCGCCTCATCGGGTGGGGATCGAGCCCGGTACCGGCCTGCGGGTGGAATTGCGTCATCATCTGCGCCAGGAATTTGAGGATAGGATAATCGAGAGATATCATGGATATGTACCAGGTGGCTGAGGGGTGTTCCGTCTCATGGTCGCCGCCTTGGCGGTTGAGGCAACAAGCGGAATTTGTTGCCTCGGTCACCTGCACAACCGGAGGCGTCAGGCTGTGCGTGACGGCGCAAGGGCCGTCTGTCTCGCGCTTCTCTGCATGGATGGCGCGGTGGCTTTCGGCGTATCTGGTTGAAATGCCAAATTCTGCTGGCGTTGCAGAGGTGACCTTCATTTATGCGCTGGCGGTTTCTCGTCTGGGTGATTCAAACGGAAGGGTTTCTCGCGACTCAGGTGTAATAGAGATCGGCGGCGGTTCCGATCCCGTTGGCCCCCCAGGCGGTGTCGAGATTTCTTTTTTTGACCTTGCAGGAAAGATGATTGAAATTTTGTCTGACTAACTCGTGAATTTGCTTATCAAGAGATGTGAGACGTCCGCAGCCTATTCCGAACGTGTGAGGGATCGGGTTCAAGTAGGCAGGGAGATTACCGTCCGCACCGCCTCCCACACTGGCAAGCCCCCGCACGGCAACGGTGCCGGCCGGGACGTCGACGAAGGACCGGATGATCCCGACCAGGAGTGGTTCGACGTCCGCTTCCACGCCATCGTCACCGATCTCGTCGGCACGCCCACCGAACTCGTCGACCCCGACGGGGGGCTTTCCTGGCGGGCCCGGACCACGCTGTGGGGTGCCGGCCCGCCATCGTCCTCCGCCGGCGGTGCCGTCGACTGTCCGCTGCGTTTCCCC
>NZ_CAUVXL010000183.1:0-17761 GCF_963555915.1 Protofrankia sp. Cas4 | reverse complement strand
GTTACTACGATCCCGAGACCGCCCGGTACGGATCCACCGACCCCCTCGGCCTGGCCCCAGCTCCGAACCCTCACACCTACGTCCACAATCCCTATCGGGAGCTCGACCCCCTCGGCCTCGCGCCATACCGGTTGCGTCCGGATCTGAACGCAACCGGTCCGCACACTACCTTTAGGACTGATCCTGATACGGGCAATGTTACGCATTATGCCACGTGGGAGCCTAATCCGTACCCGGGTTATCCACAACCATGGATCATGGATAAGCGGGTTGACGTTATCGGCGATCCACACTTCAACAAGGTCGCGGGCCAAAGCGTCCCGACGCCGCACGTACAGGGCCGTAACGTTCCTGGTGGTGCTCGTCCCGCGGAACAATGGGAGATACCCGAGTGGGCTCGCTAGACTATCTACAAGAGTGGTATATTCGCCATTGTGATGGCGATTGGGAACATGCACTTGGCATCCGCATCACGACTTTGGATAACCCCGGCTGGATGCTTACAGTCAATGTAGAGGGAACAGAACTCGCGGGTCGCAAATTAGACTGGGTTCGCTATGATGAATCCGAAACGGCGTGGCTCCACTACAGGTCAGATGGGCGTGAGTTCATAGCGGCCTGCGGCCCGCAAGAACTCAATCGCGCACTGGAGGTATTCGAGCGATTTGCGGAAGAATGTGGTTCGATTGACCCTCGTGCTTCGGAATAGACCGTTTGAGGGTGGATATCAAGCCCTGGGATGTGCGGTAGCTGGACTTCGATCCCACCGCGGGTCGTGGGCAGACTGGGCGGTGTCCGGCCTTCGTGTCGTGCGTCAGGATTCTTGGCACAGGGGCGGTCTCAATCGATCAGTGCATCAGCTCTGGTAGAAGGGCCGGGACGAGGTGCTTGAGGGTCTTGGGCGAGGCTCGCCCTGACCGTGAACGTGGGGAGACGGTGTCCTCGGACGGTTTGCAGGCTGAGCTGGGCGACCAGGGTGGGAGAGGCCGAGCCGACCCACTGCCAGTGGTAGGCCGCGGCCAGCTCCGGTGTCGGGAAGTTTCGGTTCGATCACCCACAGTCGGTCGGGGGTGAACACGTGTGGATGGTCCCGCAGGGCCGTGTCCAGCAGCGTCTGCTCGGTTTCTCCTTTGTACCGGCTGCCGACGGTCGCACTGGCGGTCGCCCCGCCGGGTGACGTTGCCGCGCACGAGCCGCCCTTGACGTATTCCCATATAGGAATATTATGTCCTTGTGGCGCGGGCAGCGACGACAACGGATGCGTTCAACGCGGTGGCCGAGCCCCGGCGGCGGCAGATCCTGGACGTCCTCGCCGGCGGGGAGCGCCCCGTGAACGACCTCGTCACGCTCCTCGGCCTGGCTCAGTCGCAGGTGTCCAAGCACCTGAAGGTCCTTCGCGAGGTTGGCCTGGTTGACGTTCGCGATGAAGGGCGCCAGCGGATGTACCGGCTCAACGGCCACGCGCTGAAGCCCATCCACGACTGGGTGAAGCAGTATGAACGGTCGTGGAACGACCGGTTTGACGCGCTGGACGTCGTACTGGAGGAACTCACAGGGAAGGAGCAAGGAGACGGTGGCAGTGACGAGTAGCGGTACAGCGGTGGTGACGCTTCCGACGGATACGCAGATCCTGATCACGCGGGAGTTCGACGCACCCAGGAATCTGGTCTACCAGGCGTGGACGACCCCAGCGCTTGTCAAGCGTTGGTGGGCAGCAGCCCGGGGTGAGGTCACGGTGGCTGACATCGACCTGAGGGTCGGTGGGTCGTGGCGCTGGGTGATGGTGACCAACGGCGGGTTCGAGGTCGCCTTCCACGGTGAGTACAGGGAGATCATCCCCAACGAGCGCATCGTCTCGACCGAGGTCTACGAGGGCGTGCCCGAAGCGGCAGCGGTGACCACGATGACGTTCACCGAGCAGGACGGACGCACAACCTTCACGCTCCTGGTGCAGCACAAGACCCAGGAACATCGTGACGGCCACATCAACTCGGGCATGGAAAGCGGTATGCAGACGGCGATGGATCTGCTTGAGCAGGTCGCAGTCTCACTCATCTAGTTTCATTCATGTAGGGCCTGTCCGGTGGATGTCGGGTGCGCACGCAGCACAAGCGGATCATGCTGACCCGCAACGGTGAGGACGATGACGCACGTACCGTCCACATTCTCGACGTCGACCACCGCGCGGACATTTACCGCGCCCGCAGATGCGAGCAGATGAGAACGTGTTCCACCCGCCCTGGTTACCGCCGTTGGTGAGCACTTTGGTGCTGTGGCCGGCGCCGGTGCTGGCCGATCGTCCCTGACCCGCGGATGCCGTCGGGGCCGCACACGGGACAGGTCGGGTCGCTGTCGGCGGAGAGGTTGGTCAGTCGTGGCTGGACGAGGTCGAGCAGGATCTGCTGCGTTGTGGTCCGCCACGGGGTGAGGCTGTTGACGAGCTCCCCGAGAGCGAGCGCAACGACGGCCTGGTTGAGGAACAGGACGCTGGCCGCCGGTCCGGGTGAGGACACTGCCGGTCTGGGTGACGACCCCGCCGGTGTGGATGCGGATACTGCGGATTCCGCTGGTGTGGCGCGGCCGCCGCTTTCATATCCTGCCGCCTGGCGGGCGGCGCGGGTGAGCGGATCCTGTTCGCGGGCGGCCAGCACCGGGTCGTCGCCGTTCTGGCAGCGCAGGCATGGCCCGTCCGGTCGGACGACGGCGACCCGGCCGCCGACCTCCAGGCCAGCCCCGGGGGCGCTGCGGCTCAGTTCCACCCCGATATCGAGGTAGAGCCGTCCGTACTGGACCGCGAGCCGGTTGATGGCCCATCTCGGCGCGTGGCCGTCGACCGCGCCGATGAGAATGTCGGCGCTGCTCAGGGCGCGCCCGACGGCGGGGTCGAGGACGCTGCCACGGATCGGGGTGACCGCAACGTTGGGGTTGATCGCGCGCGCCAGGCGACTGGCCACGTCCACCTTGTGCGTCGCGTGCCGCGCATCCGCCGGGGTGGCACCGACGAGCCTGGCCAGGTTGGATGTCTCCACCCGGTCGGGGTCGACGAGGAGGAGACGTCCGACGCCGAGGTGGGCCAGGCCCTGCACGACGAGGGAGCCAGCTCCGCCCACACCGATGACACCCACGGTCAGCCGTCCGAGCTGATGTTGCGTGTCGGCTCCGAACGCCCGGATCTGTCGGTCATAGCGCTTGTCCCGGTCGTCCCGGTCGTCCCGGTCGTGGTCGGGTCGATCATGTCGGTTGCCTCGGACGGGCTCCGGCCGCCGTCGGGTCATGGTCAGCCTCCTGCGCTCTCGTCGCGCTGTGCAAGCAATGCGTGTGCGGCGGATGAGATATCCAGCGGCGTGAGACGGCCGGTGCGAGGGTTGAACCACAGTCCGTCGACCCCGGTGCGGGTGAGCACGAGGGATGCGGCGATCACCAGCGGCCGGGCGGGGATCGTGGCGTGAAACTCCCGGTGGGTTTCCATGGCGTTGGCACGGTCGGCGCCGGAGAACGCCGCGGGCGCCGATGCGCTCGGATGGCTGTGCACGTCGATGAGGGACAGTGCGTGCTCGTAGCAGGTGCGCAGTACGGTCCGGCTGATGTCGGTGGCCACCTCGACGCGGGTGGGGCTTTGCACGGTCAGGGCGGCATCGGGCAGCAGCAGGGCGCGTCGAGCTCGAACGGTGATGATGCGGCGTCCCCATCGGTCGCCGGTAGTCTCGGCCCGGCCGAGGAGGTAGGCGAACTGTTCCAGGTCGGTGCCGAGGAGATGGGCGGCCAGCTCCGTCCCTATGGCGTCGGCGATGACGAGCCGGCACCGATCGGCCTGAGGTCTCCGATCGTCCGGTAATCGCTTTTCCGGCGGTGGGTTTCGGTTCCCGGCCATTGTTCAGTCCGCTGTGCCGAGGTAGGTGCGGATTGCCTCGACGAAGGTGAGCAGCGAGTCGAGACGGCGATTCCACCGGCGGTACGGATCCTCCAGGCAATACCAGACGTAGCCCAGATCGGCGTAGGGATTGTTGAAGCCGTGGAAGTAGTGGCCGGGGTCGACGAGACCGCCGAGACCGCCGAGACCACCGAGACCACCGAGACCGCTGTGGTCGTGCCGTTGCAGGCGGGAGCCGAGGAAGAAGCCGTCCGGGGCGGATTCGGGGTAGGTGACCGGGACGACGACGAGCACGGTGGTGCGGGTCGGCTCCCATCCAGCCGGCAGCCGGAATTCGGGGATGATGATCCACGAATCGTCGTCGGCGATACGGAGCCCCGGGTACGCCCCGGCGAGCTGGGCCGCTTCGAGCCGGATTCGGCGGCGCAGTGGGTTCATCGGCGTGGGTCGTGCACGTCGCCGGCTCCGTTGGCGGCTCCGTCGGCGTCGGCGTCGGCGTCCGCGTCGGCGTCGGCGTCGGTCCGGCTGCCGACCGGGTCGGTGGCCCTCGGGTGAGTCCCGGGCGCAGCCTTGGAGTGTCGGGCATGGTGGGCGAAGACGTCCCCGTCGGCGACGCGGACCCGCTGGCTGTCTCCGACGATGGTGTTGCGATCGGTGTCCTGCCGGATGAGTACCCGGTTGTCGTCGACACCCGCGGCTGCCTTGATGTCGGCGCCGGTCATCTCGTCGGCGATAACGGGGACGTCGATTCCGTTGATACGGATGGTGCGGGCCATCGGTCCCTCCGTTTCTCGTGTGGTCACGAGGTGCAGACGGACGCGGGCGGACTCAGGCGGGGTTCCGTTCTTGGGTGGGTGTTCACCATGGTGTGGCTGCGGTCGCGATCCGGTTGAGCAGTCTCGCGACGAGTTCGGCGTTGACGCGGGCCGGTCCGTCGGGCGTGACCGTCGCCAGGCCGGTACCGAAGCCGATCAGCAGGACCGCGGTCCATCGGACCAGGTCGCGAACGCGGCAGCGCAGACGCACCCGGCGCCGTGGGGGTCGCGTCCGGTAACGAGGGGACGGGCGTCGTGGATGGCGGGTCTGTCTGCGTCGCGGGGAACGTCGCCGTCGGCGGCGGACCCCCGGTGGGCCGATGGGGAATCGGGATGATCCGGTTCGGGGGGTGCTGGCATCCGGGAGGGGGAGAATAATGGAGTTGTGCGCGTCTGTCATGGGGCCGGGATCGGGGTTGGAGCCCGGGTCGGGGACGGCGACGCCTCGGTTGTCGAACCGGAGTCGCGGCGGGATCACCATCAGCTCTTACTCCCGTGGCATGGTCGCGTGCCTCTACCGGAGGGTCATCGGTACCCGGATACGGACGGACCGGTCCACGGTCCGAAGAGATCATCTACCACAACCTCCGACACGCCGAAGAACCCGGGAGGTTGTGGTGGGAGATCAATATGTATTGTGACCTGGAACGATGCGAGATTTATAGATCATGTCTTCATGATCCGAAGGATCTTCGGATGGAGGTTCTGGTATGATCTTGTATCGTCGCAGCTCAGGGCGTGTACAATTCGGACAGCGGTCGCAGCGATCTACAAATCCGAGTCGGATTGAAACGCTTGGGCCCTGAAGACAATCCCCAGGATCACCGCGGGTCGCAGTGATCTACAAATCCGAGTCGGATTGAAACTCGTGGTAGCCGATCTGGACCGTACGGGTCGGGTCCCCGCGATCTACAAATCCGAGTCGGATTGAAACCTGGGGTGGCGTGTTGTTCTGAGCGACGTCGAGTCCCCGCGATCTACAAATCCGAATCGGATTGAAACTCGTAACGTGCCAACTCTCGGGGAGGTGATCATGTCCCCGAGATCTACAAATCCGAGTCGGATTGAAACCTGGTGGACTCGATCACCGCGATCCCGTCTGGTCCCCGCGATCTACAAATCCGAGTCGGATTGAAACCTTGCAGTACTGCTTGGTGGGGAACGGAGTCTGGTCCCCGCGATCTACAAATCCGAGTCGGATTGAAACCGGCGTGCTGCTGGCCGTGTCGCTCTGCTGGGTGTCGCAGGGCATGAAATTTCCGAGTCTGTGTGGGTGGTACGGCGGCGTAGGTGGTTTCGGTCGTCATAGCGACCGAAATTGCCTACCGGCCTGGCTCACATCGGCTTGGCGTAGGTGGAAAAGGCTGCGGGAGCGACCGTTCCTACCTACGGGGTCGGGTGCTCGGCAGACTCCAGGTCGACACCACTGTCGCAGGGTGGGGACTTTCCGAGTCGGATTGAAGTGGAGGGGAGCGGGTCCGGTAGGAGTTGCCGGCGCTGTGGTGGTGACCGGACCAGATTCGGCTGATGATCGGCGCGAGTTTGTCGTACGGTACGTTTTTTGGCCGGATTGGCGTGCGTACCGACAAGCTTTCGCCGATCTTGGCTGATGGTCGGTTGGGTCGGCGGGTGGTCGGTTGGGTCGGCGGGTGGCCGGTTGGGTCGGCGGGTGGACGCGCCGGGATGCCGCGCCGGGTGGACGCGCCGGGAGAACGCAGTCATGCGTTCGACCGGACGGATCCGCCCGGGCGTTCAGCTTCAGCTTCGGCGGATTTCGGCGAGTTTATCGATCTGCTCTTGGTTCTCCGCCGAGAATGCCGCACGTGGGATGGGAACGGCACCACTGGCACGGCCCAATGTGAAAACCCAGGCATGCCGACCAGTACGAATTTTCGAGATTCCATCCCACTGCAGTGAAACATCGGTCTGGGCGGTGTGGATCTTGACGAAGGAATCCGTGATTTCGTACCGCCAGGGCTGTTCGACGAGCGTGGAGGCCCGTCGCCAGGCGATGACGATGAGGACGTCGTACATGGTGACGAGCATGAACCCACCGATGATCGACAGAAAATCGAGGAACCTAAATGAGCTGCCGACCAACGCTGAGGCCGCGACCATGAGTAGAGCAAGAAGGCCGAAAAGTCGTAGCCACCCGACAATACGGCCGGATCCGGCCATTGTGATCCGGCGAAAAGTGGTGTAGTCGATGGTGAGCTCGCCGACGATGTGCACGTTGGCCTCTATTTCAGGATATAGAAGACATATCCTGGCACACCGCTATGCAGGACCCGAGGGCGGACCCGTGGCGGGAGCTAGTACTCGGGGGACTGTGGCTTCCGGGCGCGCGCTCTGACGATCGTCGCGCGCCCTTTGGCCCACTAGAGTTGCGGGTGTGCGCGACGACGTGACCTTGGTGGAGATCGCCGCGCTGCTCGCCGTGGCGCAGGATCATGCGTTCGGCCAGCCGCCGGGATCCCAACTACGGGCCACCGTGCTCGGTCAACGCCTCGCGACGGCCGCCGGAACCGATCCGGCGGAACATGCGATCACGTGGTGGGCCTCGACGCTGCGTTTCCTCGGTTGTACCGGCCATGCCTTCGACATGGCCGTGGTGTTCGGTGACGAGATCGAGCTGCGAGCCCGCGCCCTGCGGGCTGACTTCGCGAACCCGTTCGAGGTCATGCGTCTGATGGTCAGCCATGCGGGGCCGGGCCTGTCCGGCGTGGGCCGGTTCCGGTCGGTGTTCTCGGTTCTGGCGGGTGGTCGCAGGGCCGCGGAGCTCAACTTCCGCGCCGCGTGCGAAGTCGCCGATGTCTTCGCGGTTCGCCTCGGCCTCGACAAGCCCGTGCGTGCGGCGTTGGCCGCGACCTTCGAGCGGTGGAACGGCCGCGGATTGCCGGCCGGGTCCAAGGGCGTCGCGATTCCCCGGCCGATGCGGATCGTCCAACTCGCCGGAGAGCTTGAGGTTCTCGCCCGGGTGGAGGGAATCGCGCGGGCGCTTGAGATCATCAAGAGCAGGCGTGGCAGGGCCTACGATCCCGATCTCGCCGATCTCGTCCTCGCAGAGGCGGCGGGCTGGTGGGATGGGCTCGAGCCGGTCGACTCCTGGGACGCGGCACTCGCGGTCGCCCCGCCGAGTACGCCGCTGAGCGACGCCGGCGCGCACGAGGCGCTGCTCGTCCTTGCGGACTTCGCCGATCTCAAGTCGCCCTGGACCGCCGGTCACTCCCGGGCTGTCGCCGCCCTGGCCCTGGCGGCGTGCGGTCCCACCGCCCAGGCCGCCGCGTTGCTCCACGACCTGGGCCGGGTCGCGGTGCCCAACACGATCTGGGACAAGCCCGGAGCCCTCACGCGCGATGAGCGGGACCGGGCCGAGGCCCACGCGCTCGTGACCGACCAGCTCCTGCGGCGGGTGTCGTACACCGCAACGCTGGCCGGGGCGGCATGCGGGGCACATGAGCGCGTCGACGGGTCCGGCTACCATCGACGCCTCGGCGGCGCGCACCTCGACGACACCCAGCGGATCATCGCCGCCGCGGACTGCTACCAGGCTATGACGTCGGATCGCCCGTACCGCCGCGTATGCGCCCGAGGATGCTGCGGTCGAACTGCGGGCCATGAGCGCCGCCGGCCGCCTCGACGGGGAGGCGGTCGAGCGGGTCCTGGCCGCGGCGGGTCACCGTCGCGTGGCCCGACCCCCGCTCCCGGCCGGCCTGACCGCCCGTGAGGCCGAGGTGCTGCGACTGCTCGCCCTCGGCCTCACCACCCGTCAGGTCGCCGACCGGCTCGTGATCTCGGCGAAGACCGCGGATCACCACGTGCAGCACATCTACACGAAGATCGGCGTGTCGACCCGCGGTGCGGCCGCGCTCTTCGCGATCGAGCAGGGCATCCTCCCGGCCAGGGCCTGACCGGTCCGGACCGGGTGGCCGGCTACGAGCGGTGGCCGGCCAGGACCGTGGTGCCGGCGCCTGCGGCCCTGGATAGGTCGATAAGTATGGGTCGATGCTAGATCGCGACAATCGAGAGGAATTCCTCGAGTCCGAGAAGGTCGGCGGCGTTACGGGTGTAGACGCTGGCGCCGTGGGCGTGCGCAGTGGCCGCGATCAGCAGGTCCATGGTTCGGGCGCGCGGCTGGCGGCCGACGTCGACGACCCGCGCGGCGAGTCTGCCGTAGCTGTCTGCGACGGCGTCATCGACAGGCAACGGGTCGAAGCGTCGCTGGATCGCGCTGAGGCGGGCGAGGCGGGTCGCACGGGCCTGCGGCGTCTTGGCAACGAGGACGCCGAACTGGAGTTCCGCGATGCTCACAATGCTGATCGCCAGCTCGCCGGGGATCGGCTCGACGTCCGTCGCGACCAGGACACTGGTGTCGAGGACGCCGCGACTCACTCCGCTTCCCACGGGTCGGCGAGGGACGCGTCGACCAGGTTGCGATCGTCGGCCCACTCGGTGTCGGCGGGCTGCGCGAAGACGTCGGCGAGGTCACCCCAGCTCCGCCACGCGCGTGGCCTCACCGGACCGAGGACGGCCGCCGGCCGGCCGGCCACGGTGATGGTCAACCGTTCGCCGGCCTGGGCGCGGCGCACCAGGTCGCTGGCATGTTGTCGAACTTCCCGAAGTCCCACCTCGCTCATTCGTCAAGGGTAGCACTTGTGCTATGCGCGCAATAGTGGCCGCAATGGTGGCAGACGAGGTTGCGACGCCGAAGCGGGTCGCGGGTCACGCTGACCGAGGGCCACTCCCTGGGCCCTATCCACGACGTCCACGACGTCCTCGAGGCCGGCCGCTGATGACCCAGGTTCCAGCGATGATGACGAGGGCGAACAGGAGCAGTCCGGCACCGAGCGT
Source organism: Protofrankia sp. Cas4 (assembly GCF_963555915.1). Classification (NCBI taxonomy): domain Bacteria; kingdom Bacillati; phylum Actinomycetota; class Actinomycetes; order Frankiales; family Frankiaceae; genus Protofrankia; species Protofrankia sp. Cas4. Next base: position 8,224 of record NZ_CAUVXL010000183.1, on the reverse strand, counting down.
CACGAGGAGCCAGATGCGGTCGTGAAGCGTCAATGAACCGCTGAGGGTTATCTGGAGTGAGCCGACGGTGAACGCGATGGCCGCGGTGAAGATCGTGACGAGTTCTATCGCGCTGACGGCGGAGGTCGCCAGCGTGTGGCGGAGATCCTGGTTCGCGTCTTCCTGCTGGCGCCACCGGTCCTGCTGCTCGCTGGCCCAGTTGGCTCGCTGACGACCTTCTTTGATCATTTCGCGTTCGTGCAGATACTGTTCCTGTAACAGTTTGTGGCTCACGCGGCTGCCGATCGCGGGTAGCAGCCGGAGCGCGGAGTCGATGCTCCTGAGTGCCTCGTCGTAGCGTCCGCACATGCGTTGCCCGGTCGCGAGCCGGAAGTGGAAGATGTGGTCGTCGGGATACTCGGCGACCGCCTCGGCCGCATGCTGGCGCAGCTGTTCTCCCTGGTCGTCGAATGGTGATGCCGCCCACAGCGCGTTCAAGCAGACATCGACGACGTGTCGCGACCTCGGGGATGCCGTCCATGCTTGATCGAGGAGTTCGGTTGCATATTCGGTGGTGATCGTCCGGCTGCCGAAAGCGGCGAACGCGCGCAGTCCGATGAAGAGCGGGTCACGGCGGTGCCGGTCGGCGGCGACCGCGAGAAGTGATGCGTCCAGGAACTGGTACAGCTCATCGAACCAGAAGTTCGCCCGGAGCTTGCCGGCATGGTAAAGAGTCGCGAAACAGCAGATGTCGCTGGACCCTTGAAAGCGCTCGATGATCCGACCGCTGGCAAGGGTCAGGTCCTCGCGCGACTCGACGGTTTCCTTGGTGATGAAGGCATACCCGAGTGACCATTTCTCGGTGATGTCGCCACGGTGCGGGCCGGCGGCGTGTTCACCGAGCCACCGGGCGCACTGGGCCGCGACCTCCACGGTCGGTTCCTGAAGGAAACGGCGACGCCAGTACCTGTCCGCGCAGATCAGCCACGGGTCCGTCACGAAGTCCGCGGACGCAACGTCGAAGGGCGGTTCCACGCCTGCGTCGAACAGGGTGGAAGCCACCGACTCGCATCTGCGGTCCAGCTCCCGCGAGTCAGCCGTCGGCGCCTGACCCAGCTGCGCGACGATCGAAGTGATGTCCATGCGTCCCCTCGGTTTGCCCCCTTGGGACAGGTATCTATCACACAGATGGCATTCTTTCGGTGCATACTGCGAACATGCAGGTGGATGTGGTGACAGCGGCGCATGCCGCCTATGCCTGCTATATCCCCGCTGCGTGGGCATCGCTGCGTCGCCAGAGCCACCGGGACTGGACCTGGCGGGTGCAGGTGGACGGCCCTCCGGGCGACGTCCTCGATGCGTTGGTGGCCTGCGGGGCCGCTGCCGATGACCGGGTACGGACCGCGGCTCACGGTACGGGCGAGGGCCCCGCGGTCGCGCGCAACATCGCGCTCGGCATGTGCACCGCCTCGCTGGTTCAGAATCTCGACGCCGACGATGAACTGGAAGACCATGCGCTCGCGACGCTCACCGACGCGCTCGGGGCGCATCCGTGGGCGGGTTTCGCCGTCGGTCATGCACGGGACCTGTTCCCGGACGGCACCCTGCGCTCGCATTCCCTGCCGTTGTCGACCGGAGTGCTGCAGCGCGGGGCGCTGCCGGCGGCGTGGACGACCACTCCACCCGAGGCATATCGACTGCCCGTGCATCCCGCTGGCGTGATGTGGCATCGAAGCCTGCTGCTCGCCCTCGGTGGATGGTCCGCGCTGCGTGGCGTCGAAGACACCGCCACACTGATGGCGGGCTCGGCCCTGGCAGCCGGCGTACTCATCGACACCCCGACGCTGCGTTACCGCAGGCATGGCACGCAACGTTCCCTGGAGAAGTCCGATTTCTCCGGGGGGGGGCGCAGTATTCCCTGATTCGACAACGAGCCGCTCTCCTCGCAGCGGCGTCCCCGTGGCGTGACGTCGACGGTGGCGAGGTTGAAGATACAGAACGGCGTGTTTGTTGATTTTTCCCGTTTCTGGAAGCGCGAACCCAAACGTTTTTCTCATTTCTTTTGGGCGGGTAGGTCGGCCGCTTCGATGGCGGTGTATCGCAGCCTGATCTCAGGCAGCAACCAGCTCAGCGCGAAGGCCACCAGGGCGATCGGCACGGCGACCAGGAACACGACGTGGATCGAGTCCGAGTAGATGTGCGTGACCAGGTTGTGCAGAGCTGGGGGCAACTGCGCCACGGCGCGCGGGTTGGCCTGCGCCTCGCCGAGCCCGCCGGACGGCGAGCCACCCGAGCGCTGCGCCGCCAGCTTGCCGGTCAGCACGTTCGCGAAGATGGCACCGAACACGGCCACACCGAACGATCCGCCGATCGAGCGGAAGAAGGTCACTCCGGACGTGGCGACGCCGAGGTCAGAATGGTCGACGGAGTTCTGGACCGAGATGACGAGCACCTGCAGGACAGCGCCGATACCGATTCCCAGCACGGCCATCGACACCGACTGCTACAGCCCCTGGTACCGACCCCGTTCCCGGGGGGGCACCACATCACCAATGATTGTTATCGCTCCGACGATGAGGCCGCCGCCACCAATGCCCTGCAGCGCGCGGAAGCCGATGAGATCGCCGACGATCGTGGGCTGCGCCGTAGAGACGATCGTCTGGTCCAGCGTGGCGAGCAGCATGCCGAGCATCAGGGCGCCGAGCACCATCCACAGCTAGCCCCGACTGCGCACCCCCTCACCTGGCATCCCGCCACTGGGCACCCTGGCGGCAGCAGGCGCCTCGCCGGCGCCGACTGGTGACTTCAGTTGGATCGAGGTCATGACGGAAAGGCCCTTCTCGGTGCGGGCTCGCCCGCGGCGGGAGGCGCGAGCCCGGCGGCCAGGTTGTCGAATGCCGCGGCGACCAGGTCAGGTAGCGAACTGTCGCCGGGGCGGTCCCGCCATCGCAGGCTCATCGTTCGGGCGACGGCCAACGCCGCCGAGACGACGACCGACGGGTAGGCGTCCACGTCCGGGTCGAGCCCGCAGCGTTGGGCCATGACGTCGACCAAGGCGGCCTCGTAGCGGCTCCAGCTGGCGTGGAACGCCCCGACAAGCGCGGGGTTCGCACGGATCAGGCGAATCTTGGCCTGTAACTGGTCACGATGCAGGGCTGTGTCGATCAACCGGGCGATCATGACCGCTCGCAGCGCCGCGACCGGTGACTCCTCTGCCGGCCGGTTCGCCAGGGCGGAGACGACCTCCTCGATCTCCTCTCGGTCGATGCCGGCGATGGCGTCTTCTTTGGAGGTGAAGTAGTTGAAGAACGTCCGGGTCGACACCTCCGCCGCTTCGGCGATGCTGTAGACCGTCACGGCGTCGTAGCCCCGCTCGTCGGTCAGGCGGATGGCCGCGTCTCGCAGTATCTGCCGGGTCTTGAGCTTCTTGCGCTCACGAAGTCCTAATTCGGGTGGCGCGGTTGCCATGGGTGCGAGCTCCTCAGTTGGGTTCGCACCCAACAACTTTGCACCGGACGCATTTATTCTCGTCCAGTAACTCTGTACTTCGTGATACAAGCGACACTGCGCTGGACGACCCGGTGCGCGCCCGGCTACTGGCCGCCTTGGCCGAGCCCGGCTCGGCCACCACACTGGCCGCGCAAACAGGCCTGACCAGGCAGAAGGTCAACTATCACCGGCGCACACTGGAACAGCACGGCTTCATCGAGCTGGTCGAGGAACGACGCAAGGGCAACTGCACCGAACGGGTGCTGCAGGCCACCGCATCACCTCATCGTTCGCTCCGTTGGCCCGGATGGCTGGTTCAACCAGCTCGAGCACCTCGTGGAGACCCGGGACGGCGGGACGACCTGGGTCCGGTACGTGCACAGCGGGGTGTTCGTTGACGACTGGGACAGCCAGTACGACGGTGCCGCCAAGCACACCGACTTCTATCTGCACACGCTCGGCCAGTACCTGCGCTACTTCAGCGGCCGCCCGGCGAGCTACGTGGCGGTTGACGTACCGGCCTCCTCTATCACCCCGGACGGGTTCGATGCGCTGCGCCGGGCCCTCGGGCTCGCCGACGCCGAGCAGGACGACCAGGTCCGTGTCACGGTGCCCGGCCTCGCCCCGCTGGACGCCGCCGTCGACTACCTGACCCCGCACTTCCTCGGCCTGTGCACCGACGACGCGATGTACCGCGTCTTCGGCCGCAACGCTTTCGGGGCGCCGGTCGCCGTGGCCGTCCACATGTTCGCGCCCGACGCGGACCAGCAAGGCACGGAGAAGGCGCTGCGGTCATGGACCGAGGAGGTCTACGCCTGACCCGACCGGGGTGGACGCCGCTGTTGCTTCTCCTGCTTTTACCCGCGGTGTCGGTAGACGTCCGCCCGGTGCTCGATCGCGACGACGTCAACCCGGTGGTTGTCGGTGTTAATGCGGTACATGACACGGTGGACGCGACGACGACCGACTGTCCTTACCCGCCTGGCGTGCCGTCGGCGGCGAGCGTCTCCCGCTCGCCGCCGACGGCCAGGTTGTAGCGGATCGTCGCGGGGATCGGCGGCGGCGCGCCTCGATAGACCTCCAGGAGATCGAAACTGATCACCATCGCTTCATCCCTTCGTTGCCGCCAGAATCGGTTCGGTCGCCACGGGATGCGTCTTGACCAGGTGCCGGCAGGCATTGCGCACGACCCACGCCGCATTCGGCTCTCTGGACCACTCACTCAATGCGGGCAAGCTGTCCATGACAACCCTGCTTCAGCCGCGCCGGCGACAAAGAACGACGAAAGATTCACCACCGTGCCGGCACCCGCGACTATGCGGGCACCACTGTCCCTGTGAGGTAACGCGTGAACACCGCACCAGTAACGACCCCGTCCGCTACCGGGACGCGCACACGGCCGCTGCTGAGTAAAGTCCCGCAAGCCACCGCCCTGTTCTGGTTCATCAAAATCCTGACCACCGGCATGGGCGAGGTCGTCTCCGACGACCTTATGGAACGGATGGGTAGCACCGCCGTGGTTCTCGGCGCCATCGCCCTCATCGCCTCGCTGGGGTGGCAATTGCGCACCACGCGCTACCGCGTCTGGCCGTACTGGACGGGGGTGGCGATGGTGAGCGTGTTCGGTACCATGGTCGCCGATGGCCTCCGCAAGGGTCTGGGCCTCACATTCGTTGACACTACGATCGCGTTCAGCATCTTTGTCGCGGTCTCGCTGAGCGCCTGGTACGCGTCGGAGCGCACGCTGTCGATCCACAGCATCACGACGTGGCGCCGCGAGACCTTCTACTGGACCACGGTCATGGCCACGTTCGCCCTCGGCACCGCTGTCGGCGACATGTTCGCCTCGACCTTGGGCTGGGGCTTCCTCGAGTCCGGGCTGGGCTTCTGCGCACTGATCGTCATGCCGGCCCTGGCGTACCGCTTCCTCACGATTAACGCCGTCCTCGCCTTCTGGTCGGCCTACGTCGTGACGCGCCCGCTCGGTGCGTCCTTCGCGGACTACGCGTGGGTGCCTCGCCCGTGGGGCCTCGGCATGGGCAAGGACCTGGCCAGCGAGATCACCGTCGTCGCCTTCCTGATCGTGGTGGTGATCGCCGCCGTGACCCACAGCGGTGAACCGAAGGCCGCTGATGCCGCGAAAGCGTGATCGATTCCGCGTCGCGTCGTCGGCGCCACCGGCGGTTCTGCTCGTGCTCGGTTTCATCCAACTCTGCCGCAACCAGCCGCTGTGGTACGACGAGGCCTACAGTCGATTGCTGGCCCGCGTGCCGATCACGATGCTGGTGGGCGCCGTCTGGCATCGCACCGGAGTCATCTCCTACCTGTCCGTACCACCGTCGTTCAACGCCCCGTACTACGCCCTGCTGCACGTCTGGTGCGTGTTCGCCGGAACCAGCACCGTCGCGCTGCGCCTGCCCTCCCTCGTGTGTGCCGCCGCTGCGGTCGGCGTGGTCGCCGAACTGGTGCGCAAACAGGCCGGGCCGGGCGCGGGCCTGCTCTGCGGGCTGCTGTGCGCGACCGGGCCGCTGCTCGTCGACGAGGCGGTGCAGGCACGCGGCTACGGCCCCGCACTGCTCGCGCTCGCACTGTGTGCGCTCTGGTTCACCGACTGGCTTGCCACCGGGCACGGCGTGCGCCGGATGGGCGTCGCAGCGGCCGCCGCCGGCCTCCTGCACTGGTTCACACTCCCCGTTCTCGCCGGCTTCGCAGTCGCGGCCCTGCTGCTGCGCGGCCGGCCGGGACGCCGGGCCGCCATCACCATCGTCGCTGCCTCCGTTCCGGCGGCCCTGCTGGTCAGCTGGTCGTTAGCCGGCGGAACCAATGGCGCACCGTCTCCTCCCGCGGTCGGGTTGTTGCTGCCCGTGGATGCCGTCCGCGACTGGTCTGAAGGACTGGCGGCGCTCTCGATCGCTGTGACGGTGGCAGCGGTACTCGGCGTCTGGCGCAGCGCGCACCGCGTGTTCGTGCTGTGCTGGACCGTGGTGCCGATGTTGCTCATCACCGGCCTGGAACTCGTCCGCCCGACGTACTTTGCGCGCTATCTGCTCTTCACCCTGGTCGGGCTGATCATCGCGGCCGCCCTCGGGATCGCGTCGCTGCGCTCGGTGGCATTGCGGACCGGCGCAGCCGCCGTGCTGCTCGGCCTGTCGGTCGCCGCTACGCTTCCCCATCTCAACGATCTGCCGCGAGAAGCGTCACCCGCGGTGGTGCGGCTGCTCGCCGCCGAGCAGCAAGCCGGACAGCCCATCATCGCTGCCGACGGCCGCATGTCCCTTGACCTCGAAACACATCTGACGCTGGCACCGCGCCTCCAACAGGACCTGGTCCTGCCGCCGGTGGAGTTCACCACGCAGACGTCCTCCCCGGTCGTGTGGTTGGCCCGCGTAGTGCTGAAGGCCAACAGCGTTCCCGTCGTGCCCGCCGAACAACGCCTGCTGGACGCGGGATGGACGAAGCAAAGTTCCACCCTCCTGATCGGATCAAACACAAATCTGCGGGTTGAGCGGTGGACGCGCTGAACCAGCGGATTCCCGGTGTAGCTGCGACATGCCGTGGCGGTGTGGCAGGTCAGCTGTTCGGCCAGCCGCAGGGCGGCCCTCTCGGCGGTTGCCGGGGGCAGCGTGGCGACTGCTGTGGCCAGCAGAACTCTTCCAAGACACCTCGGCGATTTGGACCGATCTTTAGAGCGACCGGCAATAGGGGACGCGGCGTCGCGGGGCTGGGGCACGCATCTCGCCGCCTCGCGATCTACGTGCCCCAACCCTGTTCCTTGATCCACACCCCTATCGTCGGGCGCTTTTACCGCTCGGCATCCACGCCAAAAGGCACGGGTCCGACGGGGATGGTGTCAACGACGGTGTTGCTGTCAGTGTCGATCACCGACACGGTGTTACTGTAGGCGTTGGTGACGTAGGCACGGGGATGGAACAAATCCTTAACGATCGCCACACCAAAAGGCCCGTTGCCGACGGGGATGGTGTCAATGACGGTGTTGCTGTCGGTGTCGATCACCGACACGTTGTCCGAGCTGGTGTTGGTGACGTAGGCGCGGGGATGGAACAAATCCCCGGTGATCGCTACACCAACAGGATTGTTGCCGACGGGGATGGTGTCAATGACGGTGTTGCTGTCGGTGTCGATCACCGACACGTTGTCCGAGCCGACGTTGGTGACGTAGGCGCGGGGATGGAAGCCCCTAGTGATCGCCACGTCAGCAGGCCCGTTGCCGACGGGGATGGTGTCAATGACGGTGTTGCTGTCGGTGTCGATCACCGACACGTTGTCCGAGCCGTTGTCGGTGACGTAGGCGCGGGGATGGAAACCCCTAGTGATCGCCACGTCAGCAGGCACGTTGCCGACGGGGATGGTCTCAATGACGGTGTTGCTGTCGGTGTCGATCACCGACACGTTGTCCGAGCCGGCGTTGGTGACGTAGGCGCGGGGATGGAACAAATCCTCGGTGATCGCCACGCCGCGAGGCGCGGTGCCGACGGGGATGGTGTCAATGACGGTGTTGCTGTCGGTGTCGATCACCGACACGTTGTCCGAGCCGTTGTTGGTGACGTAGGCGCGGGAATCGAAACCCTTAGTGATCGCAACTTGGGCAGGGGCGGTGCCGACGGTGATGCTGCCAACGACGGTGTTGCTATCGGTGTTGATCACCGAAACGGTGTTCGAGCCGAAGTTAGCGACGTAGGCGTTCGGCGAATCGGAGGGAGTGGCCATTGCCTGGGTCGGCGTGGCCAGTACGATC
>NZ_CAUVXL010000182.1:3175-6050 GCF_963555915.1 Protofrankia sp. Cas4 | reverse complement strand
TTGGATCACCGGTTGGAGATCGATGAGGCGGGGGTGTGTTATGCCGCGTCGGACGGGGTGCTGCTGGCCTACCCCCATCCCGCACCCGGGGCGACCGTGCTGCCGGTGGAGGGTCCGCGGTTGGCGTTGACCTGCGACGTCGCCGGTGCCTATACCGTCACCGATCCGCAGGCCGGGCACACGTTGCACTTCGCGGTGCCGGCCGGCGGCGTCCGGGCGGTGGCGCTGCCGCTGGCGGCGATCACCGATCGTCACGGGAATCGTATCGAGTTGGGCTATGACGCCGCCGACGGGACGCTCGCTGAGATTAGCCATTCGGGTGGGTACCACCTGACGGTGAACACCCGGCAGGGTCTGATTACTGCGATCCGGTTGCGGGGGCGGGCGGGCGAACCCGACATCGAGGTCATCCGGTATGGCTATGACGGGGCCGGTCGGCTGATCGAGGTGGTGAACTCCTCGGGTCGGCCGTTGCGGTTTGCCTATGACGCTGCCGGGCGGATGATCGGTTGGATGGATCGTAACGGCACCGGCTACGCCTATACCTACGATGCGGCTGGTCGGGTGGTGCGGACCGTGGGTTCGGCGGGCTGCCTGGACGGGACGATCGTCTACGACACCGAGCGCGGTGTCACGGTGGAGACCAACTCGCTCGGTTATGCCACGGAATATCATTTCAACGACGTGATGCAGCTCCGCCAGCGGGTCGATCCGCTCGGGCATGCCACCGTCTACGCGTGGGATCGGTATGACCGCAAGCTGGCCGAAACCGATCCGTTGGGCCGCACGGTGCGGTACCGCTACGACGCCGAGGGTAACCTGACCGAGATTGTCCGACCGGATGGCAGCCGGATGACCGCACAATGGAATGCGCTGCGGCTGCCGGTGACGGTCATCGAACCGGACGGTGCCCGCTGGGAACGCTCCTACGATGACCGGGGCAACCCGACCGCGGTGGTCGACCCGGCCGGGGCGCGCACGGCATTCGCCTATGACGACCGTGGCCGGCTCACCACCGTCACCGACGCGCTCGGCCACACCCGGCGGGTGGCGAGCGATGCCGCCGGCCTGCCGGTCGCGGTGACCGATCCGCTCGGTGCGGTCACCGCGTACGAGCGGGACGGGTTCGGCCGGGTGGTCGCCATGACCGACCCGGTGGGCGGGACGACCCGGTTCGGGTGGACCGTCGAGGGCAGACCCGCATCCCGGACCCTGCCCGACGGTGCCACCGAGCGGTGGACCTACGACGGGGAAGGCAACCTGATCGAGCACCTTGACGCGGCCGGTTTGGTGACCCGCACCGAGGTGACGCATTTCGATCTGCCGGCGGCGCGGACCGGCCCAGACGGGGCACGGTTGGCGTTCGCCTACGACACCGAGCTGCGGCTGGTCGCCGTCACCAACCCGCACGGCCTGGTGTGGCGCTACGACTACGATCCGGCCGGCAATCTCATCCGGGAGACCGATTTCAACGGCCGCGTCCTTGCCTATACCCATGACGGCGCCGGGCAGCTCGTCGCGTCGACCAACGGTGCGGGGCAGACCCTGCGGTTCACCCGCGATCTGCTCGGAAACGTGACCGAGAAACGGGGCGACGATGCGGTGACGACGTTTGCCTACGACGCCGTCGGCCGGGTCGTGCGCGCTACCAACTCCGATGCGGACTGTGTGTTCGAGCGGGATCCTCTCGGCCGGGTGCTGGCCGAGACCTGCAACGGTCGGACGGTGTCCTCGACATTCGACGGGCTGGGCCGGCGGGTGCGGCGGGTGACGCCGTCCGGGGCGGACAGCGTCTGGGCGTATGGCCCGAACGACCTCCCGATCTTCCTGCACACCGCCGGTCGAACCCTGCGGTTCGCCCACGACGACGCCGGCCGGGAGGTCGCGCGCAGCCTGGACAGCGGGGTGGTGCTGGGGCAGGCGTGGGATGCCAACCACCAGCTGCTGTCGCAGACCGTGACCGCGCAGACGGTGGCCGCGGGTGGGTCGGGGACGGCGCGCCAGGCGCGGGTGCTGCAGCGTCGGGACTACTCCTACAGCCCGGATGGGTATGTCACCGAGATCGATGACATGCTCGCCGGCCTGCGCCGATTCGACCTCGACCTGGCGCGGCGGGTCACCGCCGTGCACGGCTCGGACTGGTCCGAGCGGTACGCCTACGACGATGCGGGCAACATTACCGACGCGTCCTGGCCGGTGCCCGCACAGCGCGATACGAACGATGGGCGCAATGCGTTGGGCACCGCCGCGCAGGGCGGTCGGGAGTACGCCGGTACGCTGATCCGCCGGGCCGGCCGCGTCCGCTACGAGCACGACGGCCAGGGCCGGGTGACGTTACGGCAGCAGAAGCGGCTGTCGGGAAAGCCGCGGACCTGGCGCTACAGCTGGGATGCTGACGATCGGCTGATCGGTGTGACCACGCCGGACGGTCGGCGCTGGCGGTATTCCTATGATCCGTTCGGCCGGCGGATCGCCAAGCAGCGCCTTGGCGGCGAGGGAGACGGCACCGGCGACGACGGCGGGGTGGGCGAACGGATCGACTTCGCCTGGGACGGCGCCGTCCTCGCCGAGCAGCGGCACGTCGCCGGGGACGAGCCGACGCCGCGCGTCACCACCTGGGATTGGGAACCCGGCGGTTTCCGGCCGCTCACCCAGTCCGAACGCCACCCGTCCGACCCGGCTGCCGGCGGTAAGTCCGGCGACGACACTGCCGAGCAGGCGTGGTTCGACGCCCGGTTCCACGCGATCGTCACCGACCTCGTCGGTACGCCCACCGAGCTCGTCGACCCCGACGGGGAGCTTTCCTGGCGGGCCCGGACGACGCTGTGGGGTGCCGGCCCGCCATCGTCCTCCGCCAGCGGTGCCGTCGACTGTC
>NZ_CAUVXL010000182.1:0-2604 GCF_963555915.1 Protofrankia sp. Cas4 | reverse complement strand
GCTACTACGATCCCGAGACCGCCCGCTACGAATCCACCGACCCCCTCGGCCTGGCCCCCGCACCCAACCCCCACACCTACGTCCCCAACCCCCTGGAATGGCTCGACCCCCTCGGCCTCGCCCCGTACGTCCGTGTATTTAGAGTGGAAGGTCCAAGGAATTCCGACTTGAAGATTCCTGGTAATGTTCGTCTGCATATTGGTATGGATGGAAATGTAACAATTCTAGGTAAAAGTCCGCTTTTTCTTAATTTTGGCAATGAGTCTCGGGCGCAATCGTACCTCCAGCGCCGGCTTGCAGATCCGAGATTCGCCGGCTCGAAACTCAAGTCATTCCAGGTTCCAATATCTTATCTTGATGATCTTCGTGAGTCGAGTGTATCAGAGGACTTGGCAAGGCAATTCCCGGACAGGCCTTTCAGGGTTGACATAAATCAAGGAAATGATCAGTTTGGATTGCGGTCAAACCTATTTTCCGGTCTCTTAGAGGCGATAGTTCCAGGAGGAGGTAGAATCCATTGAACCCCCCTGACGAGCGACGTCATCTTAAGGCTGGTCCATGTGCTGGTGAGGAATCTGCGGGTATGGGGATAATTTTGGTGCGGGCGCGCTGCGATGCCCTGACCGTTTTGAGGCGCTGTCGCGAAGTGCTCATCCCAGTTATCGATCATCAGTCGGACGAATGGCCGTCGATCGCCGAATGGCACCAGTTGCTGCCAGAATGGTTCGTGGCCGCCTGTCCAAAGGAAATGTCGAGCGAACAGGCTGAACAATGGTTGGCATGGCTGCATACCTTGTCCGAGGACGAGCAGGCAGCTGTCCGTCGTCGCAAGGCGTGGGCGTTGGAAGACTGGCTCTACTGGTTGGAGCCGGACCGGCGTCAGTGGTTCTGGTGGGATGCGCAGTTTGACGAGGCGGACACCTTGGATGTGTATGTCGAGGTTATGGATATGCCGGTACCACTTGGCGCATTGGACTGGCTGCTACGTGCAAGTGGGAGTGAGACAATTACTGTACAGTCGCCAGCGTGACTCATGCACGCGGGGTGGCTCCGATGGCCTCGGCGAGGTCCGCTCGAAGCGAATAGACACGTTCGTCAGGAAGCATGACTTCTGCGTCCTTCAAACGGCCAGCATTTACATGGTCTGCAATTGCCCGCATCGTCTGTGTGACGTCGGTGATACTGACAATCCAATCGTTGACGTAAAGTCCTACAGCATTGCCGCCGAGCCCGATCTGGATTGTTCGGTGGTCGAGAGGCTGATGGCACAGGTCGCGTTCGGGATCCCACTGTATGCGTACAGGGGTCTCATGTACTCGTTCCATCCAGACGGCACGGCTCGGGTGAACATCCCGATCGTAATGGCTGAGGCAAGAATGTTCGAGTGCCCAGTGGAATCCATCGCGGGTGATCTCGATGGCGAGAACCTTGTCTTGGTTTGTCTTCGTGGCCCAACCGGATCGATATCCCATCCAGCGGAAGGAAGGTTTGATCCAGGTCATTCGGTCACGTTTGAACGGGGCGACGAAGGTGCCTGCGCCGAGAGCCCGATCGGCGATCTCCGGTGAGTATGCCTGGTAAACTAGGATCGTCTCCGCGGTAAAAAGTGCGCGGATTTCGCGTTGCTGCAAGGGCGCAGATTTCCTTTACCATGAACTCGTGTTGATCTTGTCGATAGCTGGGTGGGTAGCCGGCTGTTCGTAGCCGGGTCTTCAGGATTGGTCCTGGTTGTCCGGGATCGGATCAGGTGGCGGGAGCGGGTTCTTCTTCTTCGTCGGGTATGGGGGTGGCCTGGCGGGCTACCTGTGCGCCGATGGCGGCGGCTTCTAGTTCGGCGGGGTCGTCGGGGTGGCTGACGGTGCCGCCGGGGCCGACGGCGCCGGCGGATTGTTGGACCACGTGGGTGAGTTCGTGTGCGAGCAGGCCGCGGCCGGTCGGGGAGGATGGGTCGAATCGGCCTGGGGCGAAGAAGACGTCGGTGCCGGTGGTGAATGCTTCGGCCTGTACGGCCCGATTCAACGTCGCGGCGGTGCTGTCGGTGTGGACCCGTACCGCTGACAGGTCGGCTTCGAGGTGGCCTTCCATCTCGGCGCGTACGGGCTCTGACAACGGTGATCCTGTACCGCGGCGGGCCTGGATGGTGTCGGCGATTTCCGGGTCGAGTGGTCCGGCTCCTTGGGAGCGCAGGGTGGCGCGGAGCAGTGCCGAACGGCCGGCGGCGGTCGGGTTCTGTGTTCCGCGGAACGCACCGGTCACCTGGCTGTCGTGGACGAGTCTGGCGAACGCGGCGTTACCGGCCATGGACGGCAGGATGTCGTGCGTGGGAGGAGTTTCCGGTGCTCGGCCGACCTCGTTCCGGCGTGCGGTTCCCGCGGCGATCGGGCTGTCCAGGTTGTCGTGTTCCACGGTCGCCCTCCGAAGGGTGCGCGTCAGGCTTGGGTCTTCGGACCCGTCGCACCAGTGTGATTATGGACCATCCCGAGCTGGAAATCACCCTGCGTGGGACGAACGTCGGCGCATCGCAGCCTGCCCGAAAGGGCACGTGTTTCCACTTATGTCACAGTATATTACCCTGCGTATAGGGTTGTGATCGTGTGGCTATAA
>NZ_CAUVXL010000181.1:0-2300 GCF_963555915.1 Protofrankia sp. Cas4 | reverse complement strand
TCTGTCGTCCTACCGGGCCGGGCGGTGGTTTGGCCGGTCGTGGAGTTCGACGTTGGATCACCGGTTGGAGATCGATGAGGCGGGGGTGTGTTATGCCGCGCCGGACGGGGTGCTGGTCGCCTATCCGCATCCCGCACCCGGCGAGACCGTGCTGCCGGTGGAGGGTCCGCGGTTGGCGTTGACCCGTGACGCCGCCGGTGCCTATACCGTCACCGATCCGCAGGCTGGGCACACGTTGCACTTCGCGGTGCCGGCCGGCAACGCCCGGCATGTGGCGCTGCCGCTGGCGGCGATCACCGATCGTAACGGGAATCGTATCGAGTTGGGCTATGACGCCGCCGACGGGACGCTTGCCGAGATCAGCCATTCGGGTGGGTACCACCTGACGGTGGACACCCAGCAGGGCCTGATCACCGCGATCCGGTTGCGGGGGCGGGCGGGCGAACCCGACATCGAGGTCGTCCGCTACGGCTACGACGAGGGTGGCCGGCTGATCGAGGTGGTGAACTCCTCGGGTCGGCCGTTGCGGTTTGCCTATGACGCTGCCGGGCGCATGATCGGTTGGATGGATCGTAACGGCACCAGCTACGCCTATACCTACGATGCGGCTGGTCGGGTGGTGCGGACCGTGGGTTCGGCGGGCTGCCTGGACGGGACGATCGTCTACGACACCGATCGTCATGTCACGGTGGAGACCGACTCGCTGGGCCACACCATCGAGTACCAGTTCACCGCGGCGATGCAGCTCCGCCGGCAGGTCGATCCGCTCGGCGGTGTCACTGGCTACGAGTGGGATCGGTATGACCGCAAACTGGCCGAAACCGACCCGCTGGGCCGCACCGTGCGGTACCGCTATGACGGTGACGGCAACCTAACGGAGGTCATCCGGCCGGATGGCAGTCGGGCAACGGTGGCATGGAATGCGCTGCGGCTGCCGGTGACGGTCATCGAGCCGGACGGTGCCCGCTGGGAACGCACCTACGACGATCGTGGGAACTTGACGGCGGTGATCGATCCGTTCGGGGCGCGGACCGGGTTCTCCTATGACGACCGGGGGCGGCTGACGACCGTCACCGATGCGGTGGGTCAGACCCGGCGGCTGGTGAGCGATGCCGCCGGGCTGCCGGTCGCGGTGACCGATTCGCTCGGTGCGGTCACCGTGTATGAGCGGGACGGGTTCGGCCGGGTGGTCGCGGTGACTGATCCGGTGGGCGGGGTGACCCGGTGCGGGTGGACGGTCGAGGGGAAGCTGGCGTGGCGGACCCGGCCGGACGGTGCGGTCGAGCGGTGGGCCTATGACGGGGAGGGCAATCTCGTCGAACATGTCGACGCGGCCGGCCTGGTGACCCGCACCGAGATCACGCATTTTGATCTGCCGGCGGCGCGGACCGGCCCGGACGGGGCGCGTCTGGCGTTCGCCTATGACACCGAACTACGGCTGGTCGCCGTTACCAACCCCCAGGGCCTGGTCTGGCGCTATGACTATGATCCGGCCGGGAACCTGGTGCGGGAGACCGACTTCAACGGCCGCGTCCTTGCCTATACCCATGACGGCGCCGGGCAGCTCGTCGCGTCGACCAACGGTGCGGGGGAGACCGTGCGGTTCACCCGCGATCTGCTAGGTAACGTGACCGAGAAACGGGACGGAAATGCGGTGACGACGTTTGCCTACGACCAGGCGGGGCGGGTGGTGCGTGCGGTGAACGCAGACGCTGACTGCACGTTCACCCGGGACCCCGCCGGTCGGGTGCTGGCCGAGACGTGTAACGGCCGGACGGTGTCCTCGACGTTCGACGTGCTGGGTCGGCGGGTGCGGCGGGTGATGCCGTCCGGGGCGGAGAGTGTCTGGGAGTATGACCCGAACGGTCTGCCGCTGTCGCTGCACACTGCCGGTCGGACGGTGCGCTTCGTCCACGACGCGGCCGGCCGGGAGATCGAGCGCAGGCTGGACAGCGGGGTGGTGCTGGGGCAGGTGTGGGATGCCAACCACCAGCTGCTGTCGCAGACCGTTACCGCGGGGCACGCGCGGGTGCTCCAGCGCCGGGACTACTCCTACAGCCCGGATGGGTATGTCACCGAGATCGATGACATGCTCGCCGGCCTGCGCCGATTCGACCTCGACCCGGCGCGGCGGGTCACCGCCGTGCACGGCTCGGACTGGTCCGAGCGGTACGTCTACGACGCGGCGGGCAACATCACCGATGCGTCCTGGTCGGTGCCCGCGCAGCGTGACGGGCGCGACGGGGTGCACGAGGCCGCGCAGGGCGGTCGGGAGTACGCCGGCACGCTGATCCGCCGGG
>NZ_CAUVXL010000180.1:0-2269 GCF_963555915.1 Protofrankia sp. Cas4 | reverse complement strand
CTGGATCACCGGTTGGAGATCGATGAGGCGGGGGTGTGTTATGCCGCGTCGGACGGGGTGCTGCTGGCCTACCCCCATCCCGCACCCGGGGCGACGGTGTGGCCAGCGGAGGGTCCGCGGTGGCCGTTGACCCGGGATCCCAGCGGTGTCTACACCGTCAGCGACCCGCAGACCGGGCATACCTTGCATTTTGCGGTCCCGGGCGATGGTGCCCGGAATGTGGCGCTGCCGCTCGCCGCGATCAGCGACCGTAATGGTCACCGGGTGGAGTTGGGCTACAACGCCGCCGACGGCACGCTCGCTGAGATCAGCCATTCGGGTGGGTACCACCTGACGGTGAACACCCAGCAGGGGCTGATTACTGCGATCCGGTTGCGGGGACGGGCGGGCGAACCCGACACCGAGGTCATCCGGTATGGCTACGACGAGGGTGGCCGGCTGACCGAGGTGGTGAACTCCTCAGGTCGGCCGTTGCTGTTCGCCTACGACACCGCCGGGCGAATGATCGGCTGGACGGATCGGAACGGCACCAGCTATGCCTACAGTTACGACGCGGCCGGTCGGGTGGTGCGGACCGTGGGTTCGGCGGGTTGTCTGGACGGGACGATCGTCTACGACACCGATCGCGGTGTCACGGTGGAGACCAACTCGTTGGGCCACACCATCGAGTACCACTTCAGCGACACGATGCAGCTGCGGCGGCAGGTCAACCCGCTCGGGCATGCCACCGTCTACGCGTGGGATCGGTATGACCGCAAACTCGCCGAAACAGACCCGCTGGGCCGCACCGTCCGGTATCGCTACGACGCCGAGGGCAACCTGACCGAGATTGTCCGGCCGGATGGCAGCCGGGTGACCGCACAATGGAATGATCTGCGACTACCGGTGACGCTGGTCGAGCCGGATGGTGCCCGCTGGGAACGCACCTACGATGACCGGGGCAACCTGACGGCGGTGGTCGATCCGGTCGGGGCGCGGACCGGGTTCGCCTATGACGACCGTGGCCGGCTCACCACCGTCACCGACGCGCTCGGTCAGATCCGGCGGGTGGTCACGGATGCCGCGGGTCTGCCCGTCGCGGTGACCGATCCGTTCGGTGCGGTCACCGTGTATGAGCGGGACGGGTTCGGCCGGGTGGTCGCGGTGACTGATCCGGTGGGCGGGGTGACCCGGTGCGGGTGGACGGTCGAGGGGAAGCTGGCGTGGCGGACCCGGCCGGACGGTGCGGTCGAGCGGTGGGCCTATGACGGGGAGGGCAATCTCGTCGAACATGTCGATGCGGCCGGCCTGGTGACCCGCACCGAGGTGACGCATTTCGATCTGCCGGCTGCGCGGACCGGCCCGGACGGGGCGCGCCTCGCGTTCGCCCATGACACCGAACTACGGCTGGTCGCCGTTACCAACCCCCAGGGCCTGGTCTGGCGCTATGACTATGACCCGGCCGGGAACCTGGTCCGGGAGACCGATTTCAACGGCCGGGTGCTGGCCTACGTCCATGATGGCGCCGGGCAGCTCGTCGCGTCGACCAACGGTGCGGGGCAGACCGTGCGGTTCACCCGCGACCTGCTCGGGAACATGATCGAGAAACGTGGCGACGATGCGGTGAGCACGTTTGCCTACGACGCCGTCGGCCGTGTCGTGCGTGCTACCAGTTCCGATGCGGACTGTCTGTTCGAGCGGGATCCTCTCGGCCGGGTGCTGGCGCAGACCTGTAACGGCCGGACGGTGTCCTCGACGTTCGACGTGCTGGGCCGGCGGGTGCGGCGGGTGACGCCGTCCGGAGCGGCGAGCGTGTGGGAGTACGACGTGGACGACCGGCCGCTTTCCTTGCACACCGCCGGGCGGACCCTGCGGTTCGTCCACGACGCGGCGGGCCGGGAGGTGGCGCGCAGCCTCGATACCGGGGTGGTGCTGGCGCAGGCGTGGGATGCCAACCACCAGCTGCTGTCGCAGACCGTGACCGCTGGGCACGCGCGGGTGGTGCAGCGCCGGGACTACTCCTACAGCCGGGATGGCTATGTCACCGAGATCGATGACATGCTCGCTGGCCTGCGCCGGTTCGATCTCGACCCGGTGCGGCGGGTCACCGCCGTCCACGGAACCGACTGGCAGGAGCGTTACGCCTACGACGTGGCGGGCAACATCACCGACGCGTCCTGGCCGGTGCCCGCGCAGTCCCTACCTGCACAGAATCTGGCTACACAACGTGACGGACTTGATGATGTCGCGCAGGGTGGTCGGGAGTACGCCGGCACGCTGATCCGCCGTG
>NZ_CAUVXL010000179.1:27086-27562 GCF_963555915.1 Protofrankia sp. Cas4 | reverse complement strand
CGAAACCACGCACCTGGCGCTACACCTGGGACGCAGACGATCGGCTCACCGGTGTCACCACCCCCGATGGCCGGCGCTGGCGGTATTCCTATGATCCGTTCGGCCGGCGGATCGCCAAGCAGCGCCTCACCGGCGATGGCACCGGCGATGATCGTGGGGTGGTCGAACGGGTCGTGTTCGCCTGGGACGGCATGGTGCTCGCCGAGCAGCAGCACGTCTCCGGGGACGATCCGACGCCGCGGGTCACCATCTGGGACTGGGAACCCGGTGGTTTCCGGCCGCTCACCCAGTCCGAACGCCGCCGGTCCGTCCGCTCCGGGTCCCTTCATGGAAACGATGCGGGATCCGCCTATGGCGATGCCGGCCGGGACGTCGACGAAGGCCCAGATGATCTCGACCAGGAGTGGTTCGACGCCCGGTTCCACGCCATCGTCACCGACCTCGTCGGCACACCCACTGAACTCGTCGACCCCGCT
>NZ_CAUVXL010000179.1:0-26656 GCF_963555915.1 Protofrankia sp. Cas4 | reverse complement strand
GTTACTACGACCCCGAGACCGCCCGGTACGGATCCAACGACCCGCTCGGCCTGGCCCCAGCTCCGAACCCTCACACCTACGTCCACAATCCCTATCGGGAGCTCGACCCCCTCAGCCTCGCCCCGTACACAACATCTTCCCTGAGCCGTGGTGGACCCGAAATTGATAAGCTGGCGGCGGACGCTACCAGTAGTATTGGTCCAGGTGTCACAAAGGCCAGTAGAGCTTATCAAAAACATATGGTTCGGCCGAATGCAAGCCTTATCAGGCTGGGCGGCAGGGATGCGCGAGACATGAGCGAATATCTTATTAACGACATCTTGACGAACCCTCGAACCGCGTTACAGTCATGGGCTCATCCACAATTCGGCCCTGTTTATGACTTCCAACTCTCTGATATCGGTGCTAGATGGTACCAGTCGGGCGGCTTCATCGGTTTTCTGGATCCGCGATGACTAAAATCAACTACACCAAAGTTCTTGACCAGCTTGCGTTGCAGGTTGGCGGGTTGATTGAGATCTACGTACTCGGGGCCAGCTATGAAGACTGGTCCCGAGTGATAGATGGGCTTCGGCAGGCTGGCTATGAAATGGCGCTGACCGAACTTGAAACCGAGATTCCAGTAGATTTCGGTCCGCATGTGTTCGACAAGATGAGTGATGTCGAATACAGGCTGGCTATTCGACTGGGGTGTCAAGTCTGGACTTCCAGTTTCTACTCGCTAGATTCGATTGATTTTCAGGGTGATCCACGAGACGTGACATCGACGGGTGATCTCGTTAGCATTATACAGCTAATGATGCATCTAAATGAATCGCTTGCGAAGCGTGTAGTTCTGGTTCCCGAGACTTTTGATCCCGGCATGGTTGAGCCGTATCTGGCTATTCCGTAGTGCTGATGAGTTTTCTCTGTGAGGGGTAACTGTTCGGCTGTCGTAGCTGTTCAGCTGGGTGATCGGGCGTTCGCTGTCCCGTGTGCGCTGATCGCTACCGCGGTTGCGCTGCGGTGTGTCGTGATCGCTAGGTTCAGCGGGTGGAACCCGACGGGCAGCCGACCTATGAGGAGCTGCTGGTCTCCTCGCCGAACGGGATACCACGATCGCCCGGCAAGCCACGCTACTCGCCCGACAGACCGAGCTACTCACCCAACAGACCGGGCTGATCGAGACGCTGACCGGACGGGTCGCCGAACGGGAACGGCAGCTCGGTAGGGACAGCGCGAACTCCTCGCGGCCCCCGTCGTCGGACAGCCACTACACGAAGTCCGCACCGAAGCGATCTTCGCAGGGGCGCTCCGGGCGGGCACCGGGCAAGCAGCCCGGCGATCCCGGGCACACCCTGGGGATGGTCGACGACCCGGACGAAACCGTGATCTGCGACCCGCCGGCGTGCGCGGACTGCGGCACATTCCTGGCCGACGCGCCGGTCGTCGGAATCCGTCGCCGCCAGGTGTTCGACACCCCCCACCGCCACCACGCCCGCATGTCACCGAATATCAGCTGGTGATCCGGGTCTGCCGGTGCTGCGGGGACACCGGGGAGGACCTCATGGTCCCGGCGGCGGGCCGGGTCGGGTACGGCCGGGGTTGGCGGCCCGGGCGGTGTGGCTGATCTGCGCCCATCATCTCCCGGTCCGCCGGGCCGCCCGCCTCTGGCAATCACCTTCCTGCCCCGGGTTCGGAACCTGGTCGCCGCCGCGGCGGTCGCGCACGCCGACGAGACCACCGCCCGCGCCGACGGCGCCCTGCGCTACCTGCACGTGGCGTGCACCGACTACCTCACCGTGCGAACGACCTGCCGCTGTCGCTGCACACCGCCGGTCGGACGGTGCGGTTCGCCCACGACGCGGCGGGCCGGGAGGTGGCGCGCAGCCTGGATACCGGGGTGGTGCTGGCGCAGGTGTGGGATGCCAACCACCAGCTGCTGTCGCAGACCGTGACCGCGGGCCGGCCGGGGACCGCGGGGCACACGCGGGTGCTCCAGCGCCGGGACTACTCCTACAGTCCGGATGGCTATGTCAGCGAGATCGATGACATGCTCGCCGGCCTGCGCCGGTTCGATCTCGACCCGGTGCGGCGGGTCACCGCCGTCCACGGAACCGACTGGCAGGAGCGTTACGCCTACGACGTGGCGGGCAACATCACCGACGCGTCCTGGTCGGTGCCCGCGCAGCGTGACGGCCGGGACGGGGGGGACCATGCGGCGCAGGGTGGTCGGGAGTATGCGGGCACGCTGATCCGCCGGGCCGGCCGGGTCCGCTACGAGCACGACGGGCAGGGCCGGGTGACGTTACGGCAGCACAAGCGGCTGTCGGGTAAGCCGCGTACCTGGCGGTACAGCTGGGATGCCGACGATCGGCTGACCGGTGTGACCACACCGGAGGGCCAGCGCTGGCGGTACTCCTATGACCCGTTCGGTCGGCGGATCGCCAAGCAGCGCCTCACCAGCACCGGCGACGGCGGCGGGGTGACCGAACAGGTTGACTTCGCCTGGGACGGCGTCGTCCTCGCCGAACAGCACCACCACACCACTGCCACCGGCGGCGATCCGGCACCCAGCGTCACCACCTGGGACTGGGAACCCGGCGGTTTCCGGCCGCTCACCCAGTCCGAGCGCCGCCCGTCTGAGACGGCTGTGGGCGGCAAACCCGGCGGTGACGACACCGCTGATGACCACGACACCGCCGGGCAGGCGTGGTTCGACGCCCGGTTCCACGCCATCGTCACCGATCTGGTCGGCACGCCTACCGAACTCGTCGACCCCGACGGGGAGCTTGCCTGGCAGGCCCGGACCACCCTCTGGGGCGTCCATCAGTCGCCCGTCGGCCAGGACGTCGACTGCCCGCTGCGTTTCCCCGGCCAATATCACGACCCCGAAACCGGCGCCCACTACAACTACCATCGCTACTACGACCCCGAGATCGCCCGTTACGAATCCATCGATCCCCTCGGCCTCACCCCCGCACCCAACCCCCACACCTACGTCCCCAACCCCACCTGGGAGTTCGATCCCCTCGGTCTTGCCCCGTACGATATATCTTTCAGGTCACGTCAGGAAGCATTGAATGCTGCCTACGATCGTGCGGGAATCCCTCGGGGCGCTGCGCCCGACTTGCAGTGGGAAGTTGGAGGCGAACCTTTGCGTCGCGGAACACCCGATTACCGATACTCGGAGGACGTTGGTGCACAGGGTCGTTACATGCAGTTTGAGACAGAGAGCGGCTCACGGGTTCTTGCCGAGCACACGAAGGATCCTACTAGGGGACCACACTTCCATGCTGGACAACCTAAAGGTGGTGATCCAAATCGGACCAGCGTAGACTTTGGATGGGGCGGTAACAGGGATTTTGAGAGATATCAACAAATTGGAGGCAAGCACCATCTCTTGTACCCGAAGGGAAAGTAATGTCAACCACTAGCGAGGCATCCCGTGAGCGGATACTTCGGGCGGCAGGACTGATTCCACTTGGTTCCGCTCCTTCGGGTGGCGGAATTAAGCCGTTCCAGGCATGGAAGTACGTAATAAGTGGTGCCGTTGTTCCGGACGCTGTAGTAGAGGACGGTAAAGACGATAACCTCGAAGAGGTCGATAGGCAATGGTGGAAGCTGGCCAAATCTCACGGTGTTGTCTCTGATGATGGCTCATTCTTGATTAGTGTCACCGGAGAAGGCGCTTCGTTGCCATGGGCGATTGTCCGTGCCTCGTCAGATTCTCGTCTTGCGCAAACACTCACCGCATATCCTGGCGAACCAGAATTTGTTGCGATGGCCCGTGATGGTCATGTGGTGTTGGGTGTGACCTCAGAAGAAGACTGTACTTGGCTGGTTTGCATTGTCCCCAAGCAGACAATGGTTTAAACCAGGACGACTCCTTGCATGATGGTGATCCTCAGTTCTCCCGCAAGACCCTGAAATGGTTGAGAGAACACGGATGGGATGCCTGATGGATCTTCATCCAAGGTTTCGAGCCGAGTTTGAGAACCTTACCAGGCTGCAGATGTTTGACCGCCTCGATGATCTCGCGGGTCCGGTCGATCTTTTTGATGAGGTTCCGCACTCCGGCGTTCTGGTTCACGGATTTTCATAGCCGGGTTCTTGCGCAACTCCGACTGGAACCACCCGTCAGCACGCAGAGCGTCTTTGTTGCTGATTCTCTAGATCATGATCCGTCATTCGAGATTTATGAGGACATGCGAAACGTCGAAAATGATCCGCTGTTCGTGAAGCGGGTTTACGTTCAGAAAATCCATTGACGGCGCTCGCGGAAAGTTGAGCCGATCGCCTGCCCGCTCTACCGACTGCACGCTGCACAGATACTAGAGGGGTGCTCCGACCCGCGCCGCCAGTGGCACGATCAATGATCGTTTAGAGTCGCGGGTCACAGGAAGGGTTTACGGTGATGTAAACTCAGCGATAGGACGACCATGATGCGGGTGAACCCCGAGACCAGTGCCCCGAGACCAGGGAGCGCGTGCTCCGGGTCGCCGCTGAGGACTTCGGTGGTACCAGTGCCGATGAGACCGTGCGCCGGTTGCTGGATGAGCACTGGCAGCTTAAGGCCGTTGCCACGATGGACCGCTTCCGCGCGCAGGACCCTGAAGGCTGGGCCGAGTACCTGGCCGAGGGGGAGGAGTGGAGTGCGGTCGATGCCCCGGTTACCGAAGTGTGGGACGGGGCCGCTTGAGGGTGGATGTCAAGCCCTGGGAGGCCTGGTGGCTGGACGTCGATCCGACTGCGGGCCGTGAGCAGGCTGGACAGCGTCCGGCCCTCGTGGTGTCCTCCCGTTTCCACCTGGCTCTGACTGGTGGTGCGCTGGTGAGCGTCCTACCGCTGACCAGCCGGGAGCGGCCTGGCTGGGTCCATCGGGTCCGGATCGACATCCCCGGTAAGCCCACCAGCTGGGCCATCACTGAACAGGTCTGTACCGTCTCGGCCAACCGGCTCACCGGTCGCGGTCCGCTCTACCGGCTCAACGTCGAGCAGATAGCCGAGGTACGCACCGTACTGGTCCAGATGATCGACTTCTGAACCGGGTTCTCGGACCAAAGCCCTCCATGGAGGTGATGATCGGCGTTTGTTTGTCGTTAGGTACGGTTTTCGGTCGGATTGGCGTACCTAACGACAAACTCGCGTCGATCTTGTCTGCGGACGGTACCCGCTGATGCGCGCTATCGGCTGTCGGCGAAGGGTCGATAGTCGTCACGTAGTCAATTGTTACGTAGTCCGGTACGGCGATGCAGCCCATGCCTGGGGCAGGTCACGACGGCGTGGAGGTCCGCAGGCCGGCGGCCTCTGCCGCAGTGATCATCCGTTTGTCGTAGGTGATGAGGTGGTGGAGGCTCTCGGCGGTGAGGAGTGCGGTGGCCAGATGGATGGCGTCCAGCGAGCGGAGAACCGCTGGGGATACGGTGCGCGCGTGGTCGAGGACTGTCGCGGTCACGAGACGGCGGGGATGGTGCCATCCACCGATTTGGATATGGTCCGACCGGTGGATGGCACGGGTCGCGACGTCCGCCGCGCCGATTGCTGTCAGAGCGCGCGTGGCCTCGACGGTGGTCAGCGCAGGCGTGACGGCCGTGGTGGGCTGGATGATGTCGCGCAGGGCGGTCGGGAGTACGCCGGTACGCTGATCCGTCGGGCCGGCCGGGTCCGCTTTGAGCATGACGGGCAGGGCCGGGTGACGCTACGGCAGCAGAAGCGGCTGTCGGGTAAGCCGCGTACCTGGCGCTACAGCTGGGATGCCGACGATCGGCTGACCGGTGTGACCACGCCGGACGGCCGGCGCTGGCGGTATTCCTATGATCCGTTCGGTCGGCGGATCGCCAAGCAGCGCCTCGCTGGCGATAGCGCTGATGGTGCCGCCGATGATGGTGGCGTGGTCGAACGGGTTGACTTCGCCTGGGACGGCATGGTGCTCGCCGAGCAGCACCACACCACCGCGGACGACCCGACGGCCCGCGTCACCACCTGGGACTGGGAACCCGACAGCTTCCGTCCGATCACTCAGGCCGACCGCCGCCCGTCCGACAAGGCTGTGAGCGGCAACCCCAGCGATGACGACACCGCCGCTGACCACGACACTGCCGGGCAGACGTGGTTCGACGCCCGATTTTATGCCATCGTCACCGACCTCGTCGGTACCCCCACCGAACTCGTCGACCCTGACGGCGACCTTGCCTGGCGCACCCGCACCGCCCTGTGGGGTGCGGGCCACGCGCCCGCTGGTGGTGATGTCGACTGCCCGCTGCGTTTCCCTGGCCAGTATCACGATCCCGAAACCGGCGCGAACTACAACTATCATCGCTACTACGATCCCGAGACCGCCCGTTACGAATCCACGGACCCCCTCGGTCTCGGTGGGGACAGCAACCCCCACAGTTATGTCCACAACCCCGCTATCTAGTCAGATCCGCATGGTCTTGCGCCGGGTTATGGAAAAATCGAGATTTTTGAACGCTATGGGAGTCAAGCCGAAGCGAACTCGATCAGGGACGCTGGTGGTCGCCTTACACCTCGTCCGAGTCCCCATGCTAATAACCCCAAATGGATTGCCGACGATGGGAGGGTTGACCCAAGAACCCTGGGAAAACGTCGGAATTACACGCATCGCTTTGAAGTTCACGCCAAGCCGGGGACGCGTGATTGGCTGAAACAGTTCGAGATTAAATCGAATGAACCGGGGCGATATTCCGTGCCCGCCGACAGGATTTCGGAGTTTAATGAAAAAGTGGTAAAAATTATTGTGAGGTCACGCTGATGGCGAATTTTTCGGCCAAAAATATGTTTCTCGCCAGCCTGGTGGCGATTGCGCGACAGTCGTCGACGTTGCCCGGTGAACTCAATGCAGAGTTTCGGCAGGCATTTCTTGATTTCGGTTCGGAAACCGAAGATAGTGCTTCCGCCGTAGATCGTTTGCTGATCCGACAGGTTAACGGCAGTCATCCCTCGGTCATCGCGCTGACTGTGGGAGCAAACGCGGTTCCTTTGGCAAGCGTAACCAACTCTGCGGAGGGATCTGACATTCCGACCGGTGTCCGCGAGGACTTCCCGGAGCTGGAGCAAGCAGACTGGGATGCGGTGCTGAGAGTCGTGACCCTGATTCTGACCGCACTGGAGTCGGAGCCACTCCTCGCAGCAGGCTCTGAGTAAGGGCTTGGAATGAAATAAGTTGATCAATTAATGTGAGGGAAAAATGCGCTTACCTAATTGTTGTCCGCGTGTTTTGAACGTACGCCTCTGGTATTGCGATCAGATCTGCTTCTGCAAGTGGAGGAAGCGCCAGGAACCAGCTGTGTGGATCCCAGCACGGTCGGAGTCGTCAAATTCCAGATCTCCGACGGCGCGACGCGCCTCACCGATCCCGAGACCGGCATCGTACTCGTCCGTAACGGATCTTGATGCTCTACCTGCTGCCTTTGCAGTAACTGCAATTGCGGGAGCCGTCCTCGACTCGGCGGCCAACACTGGCCTCTGGTCTGAGGCCAACATTGCTTGGATTTTATGATTTATGGAGGGCTGTTGTTGACGCCGGGACCGATAGACTCCTCAACGTCGCCGTGAGATCATCGCCCCGTGACCGCACCCGCCCTCATCCTCTGGGACGTCGACCACACCCTCCTTGAGATCAAGGGCGTCAGCCGGGAGATCTACGCCCGCGCCTTCCAGCTCGTGACCGGCCGGCCCATGGAGCAGTTGGCCGACATGACCGGCCGCACTGAGCGAGCCATCATTATCGAGACCTTGCGGCTCGGCGGGATCACCGACCCGGAGCCCCTGATGCCGGCCTTCTACGAAGCCTTGGGCGAAGCCGCCCAGCAGCTCCAGGACCGAATGCGTGAGTCCGGCCGTGCACTGCCCGGCGCCAGGGAAGCCATCACGGCACTGGTAGTCGGAGGGATCGTGCAGTCTGTCGTAACCGGCAACCTGCGCTCCATCGCCCGGACCAAGCTGGCCGCCTTCGGGCTAACGGATCACCTCGATCTGGAGGTGGGCGGCTACGGCGACGACGACAGCGACCGGGCAGTGCTCGTGCGCCTCGCGGTCAAGCGGTCCGAGGCCGCCCACGGCGTGACCTTCCCGCCGGAGCGGGTAGTTGTCCTCGGGGATACCCCACACGATGTGAAGGGCGCCCACGATGCTGGCGTGCGCGCGGTGGGCGTCGCCACCGGCAGCAGCACCGCCCGTGAGCTGGAAGCCACCGGCGCCGACGCCGTGCTTCCACGGCTCACCGACATCACCGCGCTGCGTACGGCGGTCTTCGGCTAACCGCCCAGGCCAGTCGTAGCGAGGCTGTATCGAGACCGAGATGGGTTGATGTCGCGTCAGCCCACTGGAGGTGTTCTGAAAAATTCAATACGAGATCATTGAATAGCGGGCTCTGGGACCGTGCGTTCCCCACCTCACGTGCGACCGGCATGCCACCTTGGATAACGCTCCATCATGCTGGTGTCCAGAGATTCCCCCGATCGGGCGCCAACTCCGTGGAAAACCCCTGGGGCAGGCAGCGGATTACCCGGTGGGAGCCGCCGCGGGCACGGTGGGACGCTGATGACCGGATCGGGCTGGCGTTCAGGAGCCGGTGTAGAGGCGGTCGAGGTCGACCAGTTCGACGTCGGGGGCGGCGGCGGCGTCCGCGGTGAGGGTGGTGGTAAAACCGGCACGGGAGAACAGCAGGAGCTTCACGTTCGCGGGTGAGCCGGGCAGTACCGAGCGGATGTGTCGCAGCCGGGCCAACTCGTCGACGTCCAT
This sequence comes from Protofrankia sp. Cas4, assembly GCF_963555915.1. Lineage (NCBI taxonomy): Bacteria > Bacillati > Actinomycetota > Actinomycetes > Frankiales > Frankiaceae > Protofrankia > Protofrankia sp. Cas4. The sequence goes on along the minus strand of NZ_CAUVXL010000179.1, from coordinate 17,911 downwards.
CGGGGTGGCCCGCCACTTCGCCTCGCCGATGGCAAGGACGCGGTCCGGCTCGTTCGGCCGGATCTCGATGACGACCGTGTCGATTTCGTGTTCGCGGGCCGGGCACGCGGTGTCCGGACACCGTAGGATCGCAGGTTGGACGCGGCTCGCCCGTCCCCCGAGGGTTTCCACACAGGCGTAGGCCAACGGCCAGGTGCGGGCGATGTCCTCGAAGTGCGGTCCGTAGATACGGGCGGACACAGTGTCTGCGAGTTCGGCCCAGACCTCGGCGCCACGGCGCAGTGACAGGCGGGTCTCCTGGGGTCGGATCACCAGCTGGTGCAGGCGCAGCACCGGTTCGGCGAGGGTGAAGCTCGTTCGGCGGGCATGGAAGGCGTCCTGGTGGCCGGTGACCAGATGCGCGTCGGTGAGCACGGTCAGGGCGTGGTGGATGCCACCGGTGTCCCGGCCGAGTTCGTTCGCGATCTCTCCGCGTCGGGTGCGTCCGCGGGCGATGGCGGCGAGCACGGCGTAGTAGGGCGCCGGGTTGGTGAGACCGGCTTCCTCGGCGAGCAGCACCCGGCCTTCGCGGAACATCGCCCCGGCGGGGTTGAGTAGGCGGCGTACCACCCACGGGTCGACGTCGCCGGCGTCCTCGGGCGCGTCGCGGGCACAGAAGTCCCGGTAGGCCGGGGTGCCGCCGACGAGAGCGTGGACGCGCAGAGCAACGTCCGGCTGCTCGGTCAGGCCCCACAGGCCGGCGGCGTCGCGGAAGTCGAACGGGTGGAGCATGAGCTCGGTGATGGCCCGGCCGCGCAGTGGGGCGGATGCGGCGAGTAGCCCCCGCATGAGAGTCAGGGCGCTTCCGCACAGGATCAGTCGGGTGCGGGAGTGTTGACGGGCCCGGCCCCGTGGGCTGAGCGCGTTCTGGATCAGCGATGGGATGGCGCTGTTCTGGGCGACGAGGTAGGGGAACTCGTCGAGCACGACGGGGAGCGGGGTGTCGCGCTGTTCGCCCAGCCGGAACAGCGCGTCGACCGCCTGTCCCCAGTCGGTGAAGGCCACCGGGTAGGGGGAGCCGGTGAACCGGGTGAAGGCGGCGGCCAGATCGGCGAGGTTCTGGGCGTCGGACTGCTCGACGCCGGTGACCATGAACCCGCCGACTGCTTCACAGAGCAGTTCGAGGATGAGGGTCTTGCCCTGACGGCGGCGCCCGTACACGAGTGCGAGGGTCGCGCCCGGCGTCGGGTCGCCGGCGAACGCGGTGAGCTCAAACCACTCGGCGTCGCGGCCGAACAACTCGGGTGGCTTGGCAGGCATGATCTCCTCCAGAGACCCTTGGTCAGTTAAGGATCGCTGACTTATCATAAGTCTGCGATCCTTAACTACCACATCGCCGGCTGCCCGTTCGGGCCGGGTTGTGTGCCCGGCGGACGGCGCTGACGGACGTTGGCGCGACGGTGGCCGCAGGCCACGCTTGATCCGGACCCTTCCCAGGCGAGGAGAGCGCGTCATGCCGAACTACCGGTCGCCCGGTGTGTATGTCGAGGAGGTCGAGGCCGGGGCACGCCCGATCGAGGGGGTGGGAACGGCGATCGCCGCGTTCGTCGGCTTCACCGCCCGCGGCCCCCGCAACGAGCCTGTCCGGCTTGCCAACTGGGGCCAGTTCACCCGCGTGTTCGGTGACTTCGTTCCTGGCGCGTACCTGCCGCTGTCGGTCTTCCACTACTTCAACAACGGCGGCGGTGCCTGCTACGTGGTCAGCGTCGGCTCCGGCGCTGCCGATCCGGCGGGTGTGCCGTTGGCCGAACTCACCAGTGCCACCCGGCCAGGTGTGATCGCCTACCGGGTCGAGGCGGCCGACCCCGGCACACACGCGAATCTTGCGGTCGAGGTGACCTCCGCCGAGCGGGCGGCCGGGGACGGCTCGTCGACGGCGGGTGGCGCGACGAGCGGCGCGACGAGCGGTGAACCGGCTGCCGAGCCGGAGGCGCCCGGCGGCACGTTCACCGTGGTGGTCAAGCAGGACGGCCGGCCGGTGGAGAGCTTCGAGAACCTCACCGCACGACGCGGCCGACGCAACGTCGTGACCGTCGTGAACGAGCAGTCCCGGTTTGTCCGGGTACGGGAGGTCGACGGTGTGCCCGTGGCCGACCGGGTGCCGGTTGTTGGTGAGGTCGTACTCCGCGTGGTCGAGCCGGCGACGCCGAGCGCCGGCTCGGAGGACTACGTCGGCGATGTCAGCGCCCGCACGGGTCTGGGTGGCCTCACCGCATGTGACGACGTCACCATCGTGGCGGCGCCAGACCTGATGTTCTGTTACGAGCAGGGCCAACTTGACCTGAACACCGTCCAGGCGGTCCAGCAGGCCATGATCGACCACTGTGAGAACATGGCCGATCGGATGGCGATCCTCGACCCGCCGCCCGGTTTCAACGCCCAGCAGATCAGGGACTGGGTGCGGGAGAAAGCCCGATACGACTCGAAGTTCGCCACCATCTACTGGCCGTGGGTAGCGGTTTTCGACCCGGTGGAGGGCCGTAACAGGTTCATTCCGCCGAGCGGTTCGGTCGCGGGTATCTGGGGGCGCAGTGACGACAGCCGGGGCGTGCACAAGGCGCCCGCGAACGAGATCGTCCGTGGCGCGCTCGATCTGGAATCGAACATCACCCGGGCCGAGCACGACGCACTGAACCCGGCCGGCATCAACGTCATCCGAGCTTTCTCGGGCCGCGGTATCAGGGTCTGGGGAGCCCGTACCCTTTCTTCCGATCCGGCCTGGCGTTATGTCAACGTCCGCCGCCTTTTCAACTACCTTGAGGCGTCGATTCTCGGTGGCACCCAGTGGGCGGTCTTCGAACCGAACGACCTGGAGCTCTGGCAGCGACTGCGGCGCACTGTGGGGTCGTTTCTGCTGCGGATGTGGCGCGACGGCGCACTGTTCGGAGCAACCGCGGACCAGGCCTTCTACGTGAAATGCGACGAGGAGACCAACCCGCCGGAGGTCGTCGACGCCGGGCAGGTCGTCATCGAGATCGGGGTGGCCCCGGTCAAGCCCGCTGAGTTCGTCGTGTTCCGCATCGCCCAGTTGAGCGGTGGCGGCGGCGCCGACGAATAGCGGCTCGACGAATAGCCGGTCGACGAAATCAGGACGATGCTCCAGCAGGACGATGCTCCAGTAAGACGACAAGGAGACGCCGATGCCCATCGGTGAGGACGCGCTCGGTAATTACGCCTATCAGATCGAGATCCAAGGTGTGGCGATCGCCCAGTTCAAGGAGGTCTCCGGGCTGAGTGCGGAGATCCAGGTGATCGAGCACAAGGAGAACAAGAAGGGCGGCATCCCGGTCATCAAGAAACTGCCCGGAGCCCGCAAGTGGGGTGACATCCAGCTCAAACGGGGTAAGACCGATGATCCGGCCTGGTGGAAATGGATCAAGCTCGTCCAGGAAGGAAAGATCGACGATGCCCGTAAGGATGGGTCGGTCGTCCTTTATGACTATCAGCGCGGCGAGAAGGTCCGGTTCAACTTCCGCAACGCCTGGCCGTCCAAGGTGAGCATCAGCAATCTTCAGGCCGGCGGGAGCGAGATCGCCATCGAGGAGGTCACGCTCGTCCACGAAGGGCTTGAGCTGGCATGACCACGGTGGCACCCACGGAGTCACCGCGCGGGCTGACGACCGAGTTCGCCTTCGAGCTTCCGCGTGGCTACGTGGACGACTCCGGTCAGCGCCACCGCGATGGAGTGATGCGGCTGGCGACCGCTCGTGACGAGATCATGCCGTTGCGCGACCCCAGGGTCCGGGACAACGAGGCATACCTGACCGTCCTGCTGCTGGCCCGGGTCATCACCCGGCTCGGCTCGGTCGGGGCCGTCACCCCGGCCGTGATCGAAGGACTGTTCGCCCCGGACCTCGCTTTCCTCCAGGACCTGTACCGGCGGATCAATCAGGAGGGCCACACCCACGCCGCCGTGACCTGCCCGTCGTGCAGCCACGCCTTCACCGTCGATGTGGCCGGTGATGCTCCGGGGGGATCCTGACGTACGCGGCCGACCGCCTGCTCGACGAGGTCGCGTACGTCGCCGCCTGCTTCCACTGGTCGCTGGCGGAAATCCTCGACCTCGAGCACCCCGACCGTCAGCACTTTCTCGCTGCGGCCCGGACCATGACCGACCAGCCGGTATCCGGAGAGGAGTAGCTGATGTGGGGACGTCCGTGGCGCCCACGGCAGCGCAGCGCCGCCGGGTCCGCGCAGCGGGCACCTGTGGCCGCCACGCCGGCCGCGGCGACCTCGGGATGGGAGGGGCTTGCGCCGATCACCCGTTCCGCCGGGCCGCATCCGGTCACGGCCGATCCGGTCGGTTTCGCGCGTGGCCTGGGCAGCCGTGTGCCCGCGCCGGTAGTCCTGCAGAGACTCTCCCATGAGGTCAGTCCGATGGCCGCCGGTGGCTCCTTTCGGGCGATGACGACCATCCCCGTGCCGAGCATCATCCCGGTGCGTTCGGGGACGGCACCGTTGCGTCGGAAGGCCATGGACCGCCGGAAGGCCGCGGACGTCGGTTCGTCGTCCCGGATGTTCGCCTGGCCGCGTCAGGGCCCCGCTCGCCGATCCCCCGATGCGGGGGAGACGGTTGCCCGTGGGCCAGGCGGCCTAGGTGCGGCGCCGACGGTCGAGGTCCCGGCCACTGCCATGGCCATCGATCCCGCGTCCGAGATGATGCCTGCGCGCGACGTGACGACCGGAACCGACGGTCTGTTCCCGGCAGCATTTGCCGGTGACGGTCCCGCTGGCGCGCGTCACGCCGGGGCTGGTGCGGCCTTTCCGATCCGGCCGCTGCCCACCGTGCGCGCCCATACCGCCGGTGTCCCGAGCGTGGCGCGGGCGGCCGGATCGCTGCCCGCCCCGCTGGTCCGCAGCCTCGGGCCACGTCCCGTCACGAACGATGGAGAGCCAGCTGCTGTCGATCCTGCCGCGCCGGGGGTGCATCCGTCGGTGGCTTCCACGTCCGGGGAGTCCCTTGCCGGACTATCGATCATGCGTTCCGCGGAGCACAACCGTTCCGCGGAGCACAGCAGAGCAGAACGTGACGGAATCGAGCCCAACGGACGGCCTGACATCGGACAGCCTGGCTCCGGAGTTCCTCGGGTCGGATCCGGGCGTCCCCGGCGTGGCCGTGTGATCGAGGTTGCTACCGGCGGCGTGTCTCCCGCCCCGAGCGTCGCGCCGGTGCTCCGGCGGGGTCTCGGGCTACCTGTCACGGTCCGGCCTGACACCGGCTCGCGCGGATCACACGACACCGCCCGCACCCAACCAGGATCCAACTCCGAGCGATCCACTCCCGTGTCGCGTGCGGCGGCATCCACCCGGCCGGACGCCCTTGTGCATCGCCCTGACGTCCATATTGACGACGACCACATCGATACGGTGCTGTCCGGGCCGACCGGCGAGACGGACGATGTTGTCGTGGAGCAAACCGCTCCATCTCCGCGGACCGTCGCCGGTGATGCCCAGCCGCCTACGGTGGCACAGTCGTCCGTCTCCGCAGTGGCGCGTAGCGCCGGGAGGCTGCTGGATGACGGCGCTCGATCAGCGGGCGCAGGGTTCGTTGTGGATCGACGGAGTAGATCTGCAGGACCGGCATCCGCACCCGGACGGCAAGGCGGGGAAAGCTCGGACAGCACCGGCCAGGTGATGCCGGCCGCGGATCATGCCGATGGCCCGGCTGAAGCGAGCGTGGAGAGCCGCGGCCCACGTCTGCTCGTCGAGCTGCCGACGCTGCCGGAAACACCGCGAGACCGGCGGCTGGTCGGCCTCGGCCCGATCGTCCGGGACGGGGCGATTCCAACTATCGCGCGGAGTCCAACTATCGCGCGGAGTCCGACTGTCGCCCGAACCGCCACGCCCGTCCCCGCAGTCCCCGGCGTGACTGCGGCGCCACATCGTGGGCAGCCGATCGTCAGGTCCAGCGACGTGGTTGTCGCACGGCAGGTGGATGTTGCCGTGCCACCGGCACCGGCACCGGCACCGCCACCGGCCACCCTCTCCGCAGCGGGGAGCGGCGAGTCCGCGTCACCGCAGATCGATCTGCCCGCCCTGGTGGACGAGCTGTACGAACGCATTACCCGTCGGCTCCGGGCCGACCTACTTGCCGACCGCGAGCGTCGCGGCCTGCTCGCCGATCCCGCCTGACCAGCCTGATCTCGCATACCAGGAGCCAACCCGTGTCCGAGCCCGCGAACAGCCTCCGCTTCGATGTCGTGATTGATGCTGTCAATCTTGGCGCGTTTACCGCGATCGAGGGGCTGGAGGCCAGTTACGAGGTGAAAACCTACGACGAGGGCGGCGAGAACGGATTCCAGCACCAGCTGCTCGGGCGCGTCCACTATCAGAACCTCAAACTCACCCGTCCGGTCGACGGGTCGACCAAGGGGCTGAGCGGGTGGTTCAGCTCGTTCCGGCGGGAGGGCAGCGGTCGGCCGGCGGTCGCGACGATCGTAGCCTTCAATGACAACCGGGAGCCGGTCGCGGAGTGGACGATGATGGGTGTGTGCCCCGTTCGCTACAGCGGACCCCACCTGTCAACGGACCAGGCAAAGGTCGCCACCGAAACGCTCGAACTCGCCCACCAGGGGTTTCTGGCCCAGTGATTACCAACTGGTGACCTAAGGGGGTCGCGATGGAGTTTGCAAAGGCATATCTGTGTGAGCGTGACCACCCGGGGACGAGGGTCACCTTCCACTTCAACCCGTCGACGGTACGGATGGCCAAACGCGCGGAGTTCCACCGCGAGCCGGTCCAGGCGGCCCGGGATTCGGCCCGCCCGCACTATCGCGGCCCAGGTGAGGTGGAGATGCAGTTCAGCCTGCTGCTGGACGCGAGCGCACGGCCGGGGCACAGCGTAATGGTCGAGATACAGCAGTTCATGGACTGGACGAACCCGACCGAGGACTCCCGCAACGGGCCGTCGCCGAGCCCACCCGAGCTGCTGTTCAACTGGGGTGGTTTCGCGGTCGGTCTGGACCGTAAGTTCGTCGGCCATCTCACCAGCGTCGAGGCCAATTGCGTGCTGTTCAGCCGGTCCGGGGCACCGATCCGGGCCGAGGTGTCGCTAGGGATGAAGGCGACCCCGCAGCCGGTAGCCGGGACCAACCCGACGTCCGGGGCGCGCGCCGCCCGGCGTTCCCATGAGATAACGCTGGGCGACACACTTGCCGGCATCGCGTACCGGACCTACGGCGACGCCGCATGTTGGCGGGCGCTGGCCGAGGTCAACGGCGTTGATGATCCGATGCGGCTGCCGATCGGGCGGCACCTGCTGCTGCCTTCCCGGGCCGACCTGGACGGGCGGTGAGACGGTGCCACCCGAGAACACCTACGGGGCACTGCCCGCCCTCTACCTCGATGGTCGCCGGGTACCCCTTGAGGTCGCCGAGTGTGTCCGTACGGTAGTGGTGAACAGTGATCTGGCCGCGCCGGACTCCTGTCGGCTCGTTCTCGACGACCCGGGGCGGGAGATGCTCACCCGGGCAGGTTTCGAATTCCGGGCGGCACTGCGGGTCGCTGCGGTCCGTCCTGGTGATACCGCGGAGCAGACCCTGTTCGAGGGCACGATCTACAGCCTCGGCTTCGAGTATGACGAGCGGGGCGCCACCGCCACCGCGGTCGGCTATGACAGCTCGTACGCGCTGTTCAACGGTGTGCACACGGCAACCTACGCCAATGTCACCGATTCCGATCTGGTCCGACGGATAGCCACCGAGGTGGGGATCGCGACCGGGACGATCCAGGCGACGTCCGTCGTACACGATCATGTAGGTCAGGTGAACGAGACCCACTGGGAGTTCCTTGGCCGGCGTGCCCGCGAGATCGACCGCCAGCTGCTCATCCGCGCGGGCAGGCTGGATTTCGTCCGGCCGACCGACGCGGGCGACGGTCCGCAGCCGGGCAATTATGACAGCCAGGACAGGCTCGCGCTGACGCCGGGTGGCAACCTGGAGGTGTTCTGCGCTCGGGTCACAGCAGCCCAGCAGGTCGCCGAGGTGGAGGTTCGCGGCTGGGACGACCGCAACAAGCGGGAACTGGTGGCCACGGCACCGGCGCGCACCCGCGCGGCGCAGGTCCGCGACACGCCGGGCGACCTCGCCCCGGGTGGTTCCGGCGCTGGTGGGTCCGGTGGTACGGCGGCCCGGCACGTCACCGTGTCGCTGCCCCTGGCGACCCAGGCGGAATGCGACGCGGCGGCGCAGGCCGCGGCGGAACGGATCGCGAGCACCAGCCTGGCTGCAGAGGGAGTCGCGCACGGCGACCCTCGGTTGCTGGCCGGGGTGGCGGTGAGTGTCGGACAGACCGGCGGTCGCCTCGACGGCAGGTTCACCCTCTCCCATGCCGAGCATGTGTTCGGGAGATCGGGTTATCGGACCCGGTTCACCGCGAGCGGATCACACGACCGTTCGCTGCTGGGGCTCACCTCGGCGCCGCGGCCACGCCGTCCGGGCATCGCCGGTGCCGTGCCCGCTGTCGTCACGAACATCACCGATCCCGAGCACCGCGGCCGGGTGCGGGTGAAGTTGCCGTGGCTGTCCGAGGATTATGAATCCGACTGGGCGCGGGTGGCGATGCCCGGCGCCGGTCCCGATCGTGGGTTGCTGGTGCTGCCGGAGGTCGACGACGAGGTTCTCGTCATCTTCGAGCAGGGTGATCCGCGCCGCCCGTTCGTCATCGGTGGCTTGTACAACGGGGTGGACGCGCCGCCGTTCGACGGCGGCGTCGACGGCGCGGCCGGCCAGGTGGTCCGCCGGGGGCTGCGCAGCCGCAAGGGTCACGAGATCGTCGTGAGCGACGCCGACGGCGCCGAGCGAATCGAGATTGCGACCAGCGGCGGCCGGGTCCGGATTCTGCTCGACCACGACGGGGGTGGCCTGACGGTGGAGACCGAGGCGGATGTGACCGTTCGGGCCAAGGGAAAGCTGAGCGTGTCCGCCGACGGCGATCTGGACATCTCCGCGCGCGGCAAGGGCTCGATCTCCGCGGATGCGGGCCTGACGCTGCGTAGCAGCGCGGATGTAACCGTGCAGGGTGCTGTGATCAAACTTAACTGACCGGAACTGTCCGGGTGGGAACTGCTCGCAGATTGATCGGATGGAAGGGAGACCGCAGGTGGGAGCCGCGGCCGTCATCGCCGGTGACCAGGTCATCGGTTTCTGTGCGATTCACCAGGTTCCGAGCCCGTCCGGCGCTCCGATGCCCTCGCCTGCACCGCTGCCGTTCGCCGCGCCGCTGACCGAGGGTCTCGCGACCCGTGTTCTCGTCGGCGGGCAGCCGGTCGCGGTGGTGGGCTGTGCCGGGACCAACACCCCGCCGCACGTCGGTCTGCATGCCAGCGACCCGTTCATGGTGCCCACGATGCAGCGCGGCCAGGTGATCGTGGGCAGCACGACGGTACTGGCCCAGGGGCAGCCGATGGCCTATACGGGCTGTTCGGTGACCCAGTGTGGCCAACTGCCGGCGAGTGTCATCGGGTCGGGTGTTCGCGTGCTGGTCGGGCCATGAGCGGCATGAGCATGAGCGGGAGCGGTGCCGAGCGAGCGGGTGTGGCGCCCACCGACTTCCTCGGCGTCGGATGGAGCTGGCCGGTACGCGTCGATGTCACCGGCAGCTTCGCGATGACCACCGGCGTCACCGAGATCGAGCAGGCGATGTACCTGATCCTGGGGACGACGCCGGGGGAGCGGCCGATGCGGCCCGAGTTCGGCTGCCGGCTCGCCGATTACACCTTCGCCCCGGCGGACGCGACCACCGCCGGGTTGCTCGCCTATGAGGTCCTCACCGCGCTGCGTCGCTGGGAGCCGCGGGTGGACGTCCAGGATGTCGATGTCACGCCCGACCAGGCTTCCTCGACGCTGTGGATCGACATCAGCTACCGCCTGCGGGGTCGCTACGACCGGCGCAACCTGGTCGTCCCGTTCTATGTGATCCCCGACCAGGAGTGAGTCCACGGTGAGTCTGCCTGCCCCGAACCTCGACGACCGAACGTTTCAGCAGCTCGTCGACGACGCCAAACGGTTCATCCGGGACCGCTGCCCGGACTGGACGAACCACAACGTCAGCGATCCCGGTGTGACTCTGATCGAGACATTCGCGTGGATGACCGACCTGCTGCTCTACCGGCTCAACCGGGTACCGGACCGGAACTACGTGAAGTTTCTCGAACTGCTGGGCGTCGGGCTGTTCCCACCGGTCGCGGCGCGCGCCGAGGTGTCGTTCCGCCTTGCCGCACAGCAGGAGTCGTCCGTGGGCATAGCACGCGGGACGGTGGTCTCCACCCGGCGTACCGCGGCCGAGCCGGCGGTCGACTTCACCACGGTCGACGATCTGGCGATCGTGCCGGCGAGGTCGGTCGTGGTCGCGTCCATGGTGGAACCCGACTCCTTGCGTGATCATACGTCCATGCTCGGTCGTGGCAATGGCTTTGCGTGCTTCGACCCGCGTCCCAAACCGGGTGACGCCCTCTACCTCGGATTCGACCGGACGGCTCCGGCCACCATCGTGCTGCTGCGTTTCACCTGTGAGGTCGCCGGCCACGGAATCGATCCGCGGCGACCACCGCTGGCCTGGGAGGCGTGGGACGGCGATGCGTGGTGCCCGTGCGACGTCGAGCAGGACACCACCAACGGTCTGAACACAACCGGGGTCGTGGAGCTGCACCTGCCGCGCACCCATTCCGTGCGCAGCGTCGGCGGTCGATCCTCGGCATGGGTGCGCTGCCGGGTGGTGGAGCTGTCAGATGACGACCTGCGCAGGGGAGTGAAGCCCTACCGTGAGTCACCCCGCATCGTGTCGGTCACCGGCGCAACGGTCGGCGGCGACGTCGACGCCGTCCAGGGCGCGCTTGTCGCCGGCCAGGTGCTGGGTCGTTCGGAGGGGGTCGCCGGCCAGTCGTTCCGGCTTCCGCATGCGCCGGTGCTCACCACGTCCGAACCGGTCGTGATCGAGGTCAGTGCCGGTGACCCCCGCCGGGACGACACGACCAGTCCGACCAGCCCGACCAGTCCGACCAGCACGACCGGCTGGCAGGCGTGGCAGTGGGTGGCGTCGTTCGCCGACAGCGGTCCGACCGACCAGCACTTCACCCTGGATGCGACCAGTGGGGAGGTCCGCTTCGGACCCATGGTGCGCCTTGCCGACGCCACCGTGCGCCAGTACGGGGCCGTGCCCCCCAAGGATGCGGTGATCCGCGTCCGGCCGTTCCGGACAGGTGGCGGTCGCCCGGGCAACGTCACCGCGCGGGCGCTGGTGATGCTGCGGTCCTCGATTCCCTATGTCTCCGCCGTCTACAACCGCCGACCCGCCACCGGCGGCGTCGACGGCGAGAGCGTGGACGACGCACGTACCCGCGGCCCGCTGGTCCTGCGCTCCCGCGACCGTGCTGTGACGGCAGCGGACTTCGAGGTACTAGCCCGGGAGGCGGCACCCGAGATCGCCCGGGTCCGGTGCGTCGTGGAGACCAGCGGCCGGGACGGCGGCGCGGTGCGGGTGCTGCTCGTCCCGCGGGCACCGTCGGACGCTGACGGGCGGCTCGTACTCACACAGCTCGTCGTACCCGAGCGGACGGGCGCGGCGATCAGGAGCTATCTGGACGACCGCCGCGTCGTCGGCGCCCGGGTCAGCGTGGAGCCGCCGACCTACGTGGGGACCTCCGTCGTCGCCCGGGTCGCCCCGGCGCACCTGGTGACACCCGACGCCGCCGAACGGGCCGCGCTGCGTGCGCTGTACCGGTACCTGCATCCGATCATCGGTGGTCCCGCCGGCACCGGCTGGCCGTTCGGCCGTTCGGTGCACGTCGGTGACATTTTCGGGGTCCTGCGAGCAGTGCCCGAGCTGGGGTTTGTCGACGAGGTGGTGTTGTTCCAGCGCAACCCGCTGACCGGCGCGCGCCTCGACCCGGTCGAGCGGATCGATCTGCCGCCGACCAGTCTGGTCTTCAGCTTTGACCATCAGGTCGACATGATGATGCGGGACTGAGGGCCGGCGATGCGCGGAGCCATCGAGGGGCTGGGAACTCCCTTTCCGCTGCGCGGCGGGCTTCCCGAGGTGCTGCGCAAGCCCGATGTCCTGCTGGAACCCGGCGTTATCGACGGCATGCTGGCCGCCTTCGACGACGTGCTCGCGCCCATCCTGGCGACCTTGGACAACTTCGACGCCTATCTCGACCCGGCGTTGACGCCCGCGGACTTTCTGCCGTGGCTCGCCGGCTGGCTGGCCGTCGGCATCGACGGCGGGTGGTCGCCCGAATGGTCACGAACGGTCGTCGCCGCCGCGGCCGAGGCACGACGGTGGCGTGGCACTCTGCGCGGGATCGTCGCCGCGGTGCGGGCAGCCGCCGGCGTGGAGGCGGAGGTGTTCGACAACGGTGGGGTCAGCTTTTCCCCACGGCCGCACGGCGCGCTGCCCGGGCGCCCGGAGCCACTCCTGGTGGTGCGGGTACCGCCGGGCACCGACCTGGCCGCCGTCGGCGCGGCGGTTGCGTCCGCGAAGCCGGCGCACGTGCCGCACCGGGTGGAGCATCTACGTTCCTGATCACGCGCGGTGAGTGGGTTGGACGAGGCCTGGTTGGACGATGCCGAGCTCGGTGAGGACCGCCGCATAGCGCGTCTGCGCGCTGGTCGCGGCGGCGTGGTGCCCATCCCCGCGCAGCGCCGCCATGAGCAGATGCCACAGTCCGTCCCGGTGAAGGTCGATCTCCAGGCCGCGTTCGGCCAGGCGCACGGCGTCAGCATGGCGTCGGTCACCAGAAGCGATCTCCGCGGCGCGTTCGCAGGCACCGGCGACCGCATCCCGCAGCAGGGTGCGCTCCTCGACGATCAGATCGGGCAGGTCGTATTCGGGTAGTAGGTCGCCGGTGTAGAGGTCGACGGCGTCGATCAGGTGCTGGTATTCGGTTGTGGGATCGGGACCGTCATCCCGGCCCCGCCGGACCGATGCCGCCCGCCGCAGTCCAAGCCTGACCCGGTGGATGTCGAGGTCGCCGTCGTCGTGCAGAACCAGACGGTAGCTGCTGGCGACCCGGCGCAGCAGACCGCGCTGACTCCGGGGCGTGTCGGGTTCCAGTAACCGCCTGATCGCGCTGATCGCCACTTGAAGGCTGTGGCCGGCCTGTGCCGGTCCGGCGTCGGGCCAGATCGCATCCATCAGCCGGTCGCGCGGCAGGAGGCGGTTGGCGTTCACCGCGAGTAGACCGAGTAGCTCCAGGTTGCGTGGCTGAACGGCGCTGAGGTCAACCGTCCGACCGTCGAGCTCGAGTGCGAGACCGCCCAGACAGCGAACGACAAGGCGCGGCACCGGCGGGTGCGCTGTCGCGGCCGGCCCTGTCACGGCCGGCCCTGTCACGCCATCGGGGGAATCGGGGTCGGCCACCAGGAGCCGCAGCCACGCTCCTGCCCCGGCATTCGTGGCGAGCGTGACTGCGACCGCGTGCGGACCGGCCGACCCGATGAGGGCGAGCGCGTGGGGCAGCGGGCCGATCGCCGTGGCCGTGCGCAGCACCGCCCGGGCACGCGAGCTGTCGACGGGTTGGCCCGACGACCGCAGGGCCACCAGGAGACCGGCGTTCGCCCAGGCGACCAGTGCGGTGGCATCCAGGTCGGCGCATTCGCGTTCGGCTGCGACCAGCAGCGTGTGCGCGGCCAGTCGGGCGTTGGGCTCCGCGAGTCCGGTGAGGCCCGCGAGTAGGGTCAGCAGCGCCGCGCCCCACCGGTCGTTGCTGCGGCGGCAGCTTTCGCGCAGATGCTCCACATGTGGGGTCGCGTCGACGGCCATCGCAGCCACCCCGGCGCAGAGGCGGAACAGCTGCGGTGAGTCCACCGCCTCCGCGGCCCACACCGCATCGTTCGCGGTCATGCGTGCGTCGGGTTCGTTGCCGAACACCGCACAGATCGCCCGGCCCAGCAGGGCGGCCGCCTCGATCATCAGGGCGGTGTCGCCCGCGTGGACGAGGTGCTCGAAGCGTTGCCTCGCGGTGGCGATGTCCCCGGCGACGAGGGCTGCGACAGCCCGGGCGAGGCGCAGCTGCGGGGTGTCCGCCGGACCGTGGATGTGAGCGGACGGATCGTCGAACGCGGCGCGCATGACGTGCAACCATGATGCCGCGCGGCGGGGAGCGGGATTGAGCCACTCGTGCAGGGCGCTCGCTTCGCGTCCGACCTGCACCGGTGGCTCGACGCCGAACCTCCGGCCCGCTTCCCGGTAGGTGTCCAGCGCGGCGTCCAGGGATCCTTCGGCGACCAGACGACGGGCGAGCGCGAGTAGTACCCAGGGGTCGTAGTCGCGGATCGAGGGGGGCAGCAGGTCGGCCCATCCGGTGGGTTCGTCGACGAGGGAACGGCCCTGCTGACCGACCAGGCGGTGCACCTGGTCCCAGTCGGCGCTGCGGCAGAAGGCACGCACCGCATCACCGAGCGCGCCGTCGGCTTCGCACAGCTGCGCCGCCTTGCGGTGGACAGCGCGCGCCGTGGCTTCGCCATGGTCGATCACGAGCCGCTCCAGGAGATGGACCCGTAGCACCTCGTGGTAACGGTAGGTACGGCCATCCCCTTCGACGAAGGTGAACAGCCCACGCCGCTCCAGGTCTGCCAGGCGGTTCGCGCTGTCGGTCCGTTCGAGCAGGACGTCGCAGCGCTGCCCGGTGAGCCGGTCGAAGGCGCTGGTCTGCACGAGGAAGTCACGGTCGTCCGCGCTGACCGCGTTGAGCACGTGCGTTGTCAGGTATTCCCTGGTCAGTCGGGTCCCGCCGAGCCCGGCCAACAGCTTGGCCCGTTCCGAGGCGGGCCTTCCCTGTGTCGCGAGATGAAACAGTTGCAGACCGGCGGCCCAACCCCCGGTGCTGCGGGCCAGCGCCGCGACCTCCTCAGGCCGTAACCGGACGCCGTGGCAGTTATGGAACAGTTCCTCGACCTCCCACGTGCGAAACCGCAGCTCGTCCGCATCGACCTCGCGTACCTGGCCGGCCAGGCGGAGCCGGTCCATGCTCAGCGCCGGCCGCACCCGGGACGCGACGAGCAGCACCAGATTCCTCGGGAGGTAGTCGAGGAGTAATTGAAGACAGTTTTCGACGGTATTCCCGTCAACGGTATTCCCGTCAACGGTATGCAGGTCGTCGAGAACAAGCAGGAGCGGGTCGTTGAGTCGGGCCTCCAGCTCGGCCAGTGCCCGCTCCATCGTGGCCCATTCACTGAAGCCGGCCCGCACGACGTCGTCGACGGCGGTGCGCAGATGGGCCAGGAAGGGCTCGACCTCGCCGAGTCGGGTGTCCAGTGTCAGCCAGGCGACAGGGCCGTCATGTCTCTGCGCGACATCGGTGAGAAGTGTCGTCTTGCCCGCGCCGGCCGGCGCGACGACCAGCGCCAACCGGTAGCCTGCGGCGTCGCCCAGCATGTCGGTGAGACGCGGTCGGCGGATACCGCGCAACGGCGGTCGGCGTACCCGCGCGGGCACGACCGAGTGGAAGTCTGCGTCCCCCATGACTCCGCATTCCGCTTGACGCGACGTTTGCAGATTACCTGTTGCTAGATCACCTATTGGCAGATCACATTGGATCGCCCGCATCATCATACGTTCATGCTGGTGCGGCGGCGGTAGGCAACGCCGGAGCACGTTCCGCCGCGACGCATGTTTGACGTGGATAGCCCACCGGTGGAATGTTCTGGTATAACACCAGGCGTCGGATCGGTCGGAGCGTCCCGAACGGGAAGTGAGCGATGAAGGAGTGCCCGCGCTGCCACCACGCCAACGGCGATGACGCGGACTCCTGCGGTGGTTGCGGCCGGTTCCTGTGGACCAGGTCGGAGCGGCGCGCCGGCGACAGGGGGAACGCCTCCCCGGAGATGGCGGCCCCCGTTCCCGAGGCGGTCCCGACCCCGGAACCGGACGACGACGCGCAGCCGCAGGTGCAGGTGCAGCCGGCCGTGACACCTTCGGCCTCAGCGCACCCGGGCTCGGGGATGAGGGTCCGAATCCGGCCCGACAACCGTCCCAATCGACTCGGCGCGGTCCCGTTGGCGCCCGCCACAGATGACCGGACGCCGGGAGCGGGACGCACCGACCCCCGGGACGGCGGTGCTGGCCGCGACGGCGGTGCTCGCCGTGACGTGTTGCGCCCGGTGCGTCCCGATGAACTGCCGGTGTTACCCGGGCCGGGAGAATCGGCTGGCGGTCAGTCCGCCGCGACGCCCGCCAGGGCGACGCCCCTGTCCGGGTCGGCATCATCTTCGGGGTCGGCACCTGCACGAGACAGCCTGATCTGTGCATGCGGCGTCCGAAATCCGCCGGATCGGCGGTTCTGCCGGTGCGGGCTGACCTTGCCAGGTGCCCGGCCCGCAGCGCAACCGGACCCGGACCCGGACCCGGACCCGGACCACACCACTGAGCGTGTTGCCAGCTGGCGCCTGCTGGCGTCCGGGTTCGGTGAACGCCGTGATTTCGAACGCCGGATCCGCACCGCGAACGGCGCAGTGCGAGTCCTGTACAGCCGCGGCCTGAGCGCCCGGGTGCTGGTCGTGCGCCTGGCTGTCGTCGCTGTCACCACCGGCCTTGTGCTGGGGTTCGTCTGGCCATGGGGCACGAGCTCGCGTGGCTGGGTCGGCGACCAGGTCGGGCGGGTGGTCCGCTCCGTCCAGAATTCTGAGACCGGGACGTCACAGCCCACTCGGAGCGGGTAGCGACGACGCAGGTTCAGTGCGCAACGGAGTCAGCGCGCAACGGGCGGGGCCGGTGGGGTGCGGGGAGTCAGGCGGTTGAGAGCGGGCGGTGGTGCACCGATGTGGATGACGCCGAGGCGTCGGGTGGTGCGGGTCAGGGCGACGTAGAGGTCACTGTGCCCACGCGGCGACTCGGCCAGGATCATGTGCGGGTCCGCGACGAGCACGACGTCGAATTCCAGCCCCTTTGCCTGCCGCACCGTCAGTACCACGACCGGGTTCTCCAGGTCCGGATTCGTCTGGACCGCATCGGTGGCGACAGCCGCGTCCGGCACGGCGATCCGCACGGCCGGGCCCAGCTCGTCGAGGCGGGCGACCGGGACGATCACGGCCAGCCGGCCGCCGCCGAGTTCGCCCGCCTCCTGCGCGACGATCTGTGTCAGCCCGTCGGCGAGCCCGTCGGCGCTGACCTGCAGCCGCCACGGTGCGATGCCCGACTCCCGGACCGAGCGGGGTGGTTCGAGGGACGGGTCGATGTCCGCCAGCACGTCCGCAGCGACGGCCATGATCTCAATCGGAGTTCGATAGTTGACAGTCAGTTGCTCCAGGCGCCACCAACCGGCGACGTACGGCGTGAGCATGTGCTCCCAGGACGACGTCCCGGCCAGCTCGCCGGTCTGGGCGACGTCGCCGACGACCGTCATCGACCGGCTGGGGCAGCGTCGCATCAGCATCCGCCATGCCATCTCGGACAGTTCCTGGGCCTCGTCGACGATGACGTGCCCGAACACCCAGGTCCGGTCCGCAGCCGCCCGCTCGGCGGCCAGGCGCCCGTCGACCTCCGCGTGCCGCGCCGCCAACTGGGCGGCGTCGAGCAGGTCGTAGGCGGTCAGCGTGTCGGGTTCGGCGTCGTCTTCGAGGTCACGGGACAGGATGTCAAGGACACCCTGGGCGTAGGCGCGTTCCGCCCGCCGCTGCTGTTCGGCGAGTGCTCGGGCGGCCCGGTCGTCCTCGCCCAGCAGTTCGGCCGCTTCGTCGAGAAGCGCAATGTCCGCGACCGACCAACCGTCTGACGAGCCGTCGTCACGATCGGCAGCAGGGTCAGTGCCGTCGTCACGCGCCAGCAGGTTACGTTCGGCGTCGGTCAGCTCCGGGGCCGCGCGAGCGAGCAGCTCCGGTATCGAGAACAGGTCGCGCAACAGCCGCTGCGGCGTCAGCGTCGGCCACAGTTTCTCGAC
>NZ_CAUVXL010000178.1:0-4135 GCF_963555915.1 Protofrankia sp. Cas4 | reverse complement strand
GTAAGCCGCGTACCTGGCGCTACAGCTGGGATGCCGACGATCGGCTGACCGGTGTGACCACCCCCGACGGCTGGCGCTGGCGGTATTCCTATGATCCGTTCGGCCGGCGGATCGCCAAGCAGCGCCTCACCGGCGATAGCGCCAATGGCACCGCCGATGATGGCGGGGTGACCGAACAGGTTGACTTCGCCTGGGACGGCATGGTGCTCGCCGAACAGCACCACGTCTCCGGGGACGATCCGACGCCGCGGGTCACCACCTGGGACTGGGAACCCGGCGGTTTCCGGCCCCTCACCCAGACCGAACGCCGGCTGTCCGATCCGGCGGTGGACGACGGTGACGGTAGCGCGGGTAGGAACGCCGAGCAGGAGTGGTTCGACGCCCGGTTCCACGCCATCGTCACCGACCTCGTCGGCACGCCTACCGAGCTCGTCGACCCCGACGGGGCGCTTTCCTGGCAGGCCCGGACCACGCTGTGGGGCGCCGGCCCGCCATCGTCATCCGCCGGCGGTGCCGTCGACTGCCCGCTGCGTTTCCCGGGCCAGTACCACGATCCCGAAACCGGCGCCCACTACAACGTCCACCGCTACTACGATCCCGAGACCGCCCGGTACGAATCAACCGACCCCCTCGGCCTCGCTCCCGCCCCCAACCCCCACACCTACGTCCCCAACCCCTTGGGCTGGCTCGACCCCCTCGGCCTCGCACCGTACACAATTCTCTCAGTGATCCACGAAGATTCGCGCTTGGTCAAGGAGGCGGAAACGGCCGGGCGAACTCATCAGCGCAGCATAGATAATCTGACCTCCCAGCTTTCCCGCGGAAACCTGAATCCCGGCATTGGGAGCAAGTATCTGTTCGATGATGTTTTCGAAGCGCGGGCTCGGGATGGTGCTCGGGTTTATTTTAGAAATATTGAAGATAGAGTGGCGATTCTTGCAAAATCATCAAAGGCTAACCAGCCTCGGGTAATCGGAATTCTTAGGGAACTTTATGGTCAATGATGGGCACTGGGAAAGAGATGGGCCTTATCTGCGTCATGTAGAAGAAGGATTCACCTTGACCCTACTCGTCGGGATGGAACTAGAGGCTCCGCTGGACGTCATGGTTGAGCTTTCTGACGGTGTGCAACGATTTGCTACTATATTTACTCCTGACTCAATTGGCCGAATTCAAAAAAAAGATGTTGAATCAGGTGAATGTTTGAATGGTAGATATTTTTGGGCCAAGAACATCATTCTTGTTGACACAATTGATTCAAGCTTGGTTGAATCAATTGTACTTGACCTGATCAGATCTGGTGAGATTTATCATGCTTTTGGTACAGAGCGTTGATTATAACGAGAAAAGTCCCGAGATCAGTCGCCATGTGGCTGGGTAAGGGGCGACGAAGAACGTTGTTGATGCGAAACTCGATGGCATGATGGCGACAATGCGGGTGAGACCAGGAGGCGCGTACTCCGGGTCGCTGCTGAGGGCTTTCGGTGGCGCCAGCGCCTACGAGACCGTGCGCCGGTGACTTGATGAGCACTGGCAGCTCAAGGCCATTGTCACGATGGACCGCTTCCGTGCTGAGAATCCTGAAGACTGGGCCGAGTACTTGGCCGAGGGGGAGGAGCGGAGCGCGGTCGACGCCTCGGCTACCGAGGTGTGGGACGAGACCGCTTGGCGCGGGTGCCAAGCCCTGGGATGTGTGTGGTGGCTGGACTTCACATTATACGCATCGTTTTGAAGTTCACGTCAGGCCGGGGCCGCGTGATTGGCTGAAGCAGTTCGAGATTAAATCGGATGAACCGGGGTGGTATTCGCTGCCCGCGGAGCGGGTTTCGGAGTTCAATGCAAGGGTTGTGAAAATTATTGTGAGGCCACGCTGACGACTAATTTTTCGATCAAAAGTACGTTTCTCTCCAGTCTGGTATCGATTGCTCGCCAGCCGTCGACGTTGCCAAGTGAACTCAATGAAGAGTTTCGGCGGGCGCTTCTTGATTTCGGCTCGATGACCGATGATAATGTTTCCGCCGTGGATCGTGTACTGATTCAGCGGACTAACGGCAACGATCCGTCGGTCATCGCGCTGACCGTGGGAGCAAACGCGGTTCCCTTGGCAAGCGTAACCAACTCTGCGGAAGGATCCGACATTCCGGCCGGCGTCCGCGGCGATTTTCCGGAGCTGGAGCAAGCAGACTGGGATGCGGTGCTGAGAGTCGTGACCATGATCTTGACCGCACTGGAGTCGGAGCCGCTCCTCGAAACAGGCCCTGAGTAATGACGGTCTTCGGGATCGGTCCTGGTTGTCCGGATCGGGATCAGGTGGCTGCCGGGGGTCCTTCCTCGTCGTCGGGCAGCGGGGTGGCATGGAGGGCTACCTGTACGCCGATGGCGGCGGCTTCCAGTTCGGCCGGGTCGTCGGGGTGGCTGACCGTGCCGTCGGGGAGGACGGTCGAACCGGCCTGGGGCGAAGAAGACGTCGGTGCCGGTGGTGAATGCTTCGGCACGTATGGGCTCGGACAGTGGTGATCCTGTACCGCGGCGAGCTTGGATGGTATCGGCGATCTCCGGGTCGAGTGGTCCGGCCTCCCTGCGAGCGCAGGGTACTGCGGAACAGTTCTGAAGGGCTGGCGGTGGTCGGGGTCTGTGTTCCGCGGAACGCACCGGTCGCTCGGCTGTCGTGGACGAGCGTGGCGAACGTGGCGTTACCCGCCAGCGGGGCGTCCCCGGGTCGATCCAGCGCGGGGCCTCCTGGGGCGGCGGAACCTCCAGCATCGTGTTACTCACGGCATGTCCTCACTCTCGGAAAGTTACATCGTTATTTCTACAGGCCCCGGCTATACCGTTACGGTCACACCGGCCGCATAGCGTCTGTACGCGTTTGAAAGGTGGTGAGGGAACAGCCAACTGGATAGGCAGGAAACCGACGCCGGCGGCCTGTGGGCTCCCGGCGCGATCGTGCATGTCCCGTCCAGCCGCGCTGTGGTCCGGTAATTCACTCCTCAGATCGGTCCTGGTTCTGAGATAACGGCCCTCCAAGAAGCAGCGGCTTCCGATGAGAGGTTGACCTCATTGGAACTGCTACATCTGGCGACGCCCTATGTCCAGATTACTGATCGAGGCGTGGGATCCTGCTACGAATATTTTTGGCGTACGTTCCGATGGCGGGTTGATGCGTACGTTCCAGGTGCTCGATCCCTCCCATCCCAGCTACGCCAACATTGTCGGCAGGTTTTAGATGGCTTCGTCAGATGGCAGCGATACCAGATGTCGGGTTTGCGGCCTTGACTTGGGTGAACCCCCATGGGGGCCAGATGGTTCGAGTCCCACCTATATCATCTGTTGGTGCTGTGGCACAGAAGCGGGTGTGGACGAGATTACTCGAGAATTGGCACTGTATTTTCGAAAAAAATGGATCGATTCCGGTGCGCAGTGGTTCAGTCCGAGGGAGCGCCCTGTTGGCTGGGATTTGCAAGAACAGATAACTCATATTCCAGCTTGCTACAGGTGAAGAGATAGTCGCACAACCGGGGTGGAAGGGCTGGGACGAAGCGTTTGAGGATCCGTAATGAAGTAAGTAATGCAGGCCGGCATGCGTCTTCGCAGGTCAGGGGCTCGCAAGGGCCCCAAAGTGAACAAGTTATTTCATTCCGAATCCTGAGGGTTTTGGGCGGTGCTCGTCGCTGACCGTGAACGTGGGGACACCGCTGGGTGCACGGGATTTCGGGAAGAAGGGCGTGCATGTGCACGCCCAACGGCGTCGAAGTCGTCCTTCGTCCGGGTACCGACGGAATCGTGCTTAAACCCTTCTATGGTAAGGATTTTGGCGGCCCCTTTGATGCGGCCCTTCCTCATGTCGAGAAGGCCCTTCGGGGCCCGGTATTCCGAGCGAAGCTCAAGGGTCAGCTGGAGACCGCGCTGCCCGGTCTTGCGAAGAATCCGGATCGGTTGGTGAGGAATCGATCTATCGAAGTCCATCGACTTCTCAAATTGCTGGACAGAATTGGAAGATGAATGGCTGGAAATCGCTGGTCTCGAAGACTCTGCCGAGATTCCGGATCTACCATTCCGGGTGTGCCGGATAATCGGCTGTCTGGGAACTGGGCCATATGATGACCTTTTCGTGGTCGTTCTGGATGGGGACCGG
>NZ_CAUVXL010000177.1:0-21615 GCF_963555915.1 Protofrankia sp. Cas4 | reverse complement strand
TAGCGAATGGAGATTCGGCGGGAGTCAATTGCCTTGCCATGACTTCAAGCTGTCGAAATTTTGGTCCTCAAAGAACTCGTCAGATTCGACTTTGAGGCCGTGCATGCGGGCGGCTACGAGGTGTTGGCCCCACCGGCCGGCAAACTGCTTGCCGCCAGTCGCAACGGTGTCGCCGCCGACCTGCCGATCCGGACGGTCGGCCCGGATGATCTGATCACGGCGTGGCGGGCGTAAGGCCATGGGCCTGGATGGTATCGGCGATCTTTGGCTCGAGCGGTCCGATTCCCTGGGAGGCAGTGCGCTGCGGAACAGTGCTGAACGGCCGGCGGTGGTCAGGTTCTGTGTTCCGCGGAACGCACAGATACAACGGGATCGTAGGTAGAAAAAGTCATCATAACGACCGATTTCACCTACTGTCGGACGACATTCGGCCGAACGGTAGGTGGTTCTGGTCATCAGGATGGCCTCAACGACCTACGAATTCTGGTTTTGTTATTTGGATTCTGTTTACCGGCGGCATCACATGGCAGACGGTGAAGCCTTTTGACCGACATGACCATGCCACCCTGCTGCGGGATACGGCGGTGGTGCCGGGGACCGGCTACCGGGCCAGCTGCACCAGGGCCGTGGTGCGGGCGGTGGCCAGGTGGCCGCGGCCGGCCGGAGCGGCGAAGAACTGGTCGGGTTCCAGTTTGAAGCCGTGCTCGCGTGCCGTCACCGGCACGGTGGGCGTGAGCAGCAGCCGGGCACCGCTGGTCATGATCTCGCTGACGACCCGAGCGAGGGAGCGGCGCTGACCGGTGAGGATGGGTGCCGCGTCGCCGCAGAGCACCAGCGCATGGCGGCCGAGCGAGCCGGGGCCCGCGATGTCCTGAAGCAGCGTCGGGCCGTCGGCGAAGTTGACCTGGGTCGGAATCAGGGTGATCTGTTCGCAGTCGTCGACGACCACCGCGTACCGGCCGTCGCCGAAGGCTTCGGCCGTGGCCCGTAGGTCGGTGTCCTGCACCGTCGTCCCGGTCACGATCCGGACGCCGTCGTCGTCATCCCCGACAAGGGTCGGCAGCGGTGAGCGTGGTGGGGCGAGGACCAGCACGCCGACGCCGATCCGCCGCAGCCCGCGAATGACGGTCGCCGCCGCGGTCGTCCGCCCGGACCTCGTGGGGCCGGAGACCAGTAGCAGGTGCGGCCCGACGTCGAAGAAGTCCAGGCCCACGATGTCGACATCCGGGCCGCCCACGCCGAGCGGCAGCCAGGCGTCGGATGGGGGCGGGTCGGGGAGCCGCAGGTCCTCGACCCTGAGCTGGGTCGGTAGCGGCGGGAACGGCCGTGGCAGGCGGGCTGGTCCGGCGGCGGGCAGTCCGGTGGTGGCAAGCCGGGCGGTGACCTGGCCGACGAGCATGTCGGGATCGATGTCCGGGCGGCAGATCTGGACGTGCGTCCCGGTGGCGGCGTCCACGGCCCGGCCGGGTACGGTCGGCGGGCTCGCCACCCCTGACGGCAGTTGTGCCCGGCGCACCTCCTCCTTGCCGAACGGCAGGAGCAGGCGGTGGGTGAACAGCGTCGCCACTCTGCTGGTGAACAGCTCCTGGCCGCCCAGCGGCACGACGTGTACGCCCAGCGGCGGCCCGGCTACGATCGTTTCGCGTAGCGTGGTCAGCAGGGACGTCTCCAGGAATGTCGGGTCGCTGCGGTTTTCGAACCGTTCCCAGCCGTCGACCACAACGACGATCCACGGATCCCGCAGCCCTCCGGCCGCGGAGCCGCCACCGAGGCCGATGCCACCCAAGCGTCCTATCTGGCGCCGGGCGACCTCCTGGTGCAGCCAGGTGACGAACCGGCGGATGCGGTCGGGCTCGTCGCCGGCGATCACCGCGCCGCAGTGCGGCAACCCCGCGTAGGCCGCCAGCCCCGCCGGTTGGTGCTCGATGACGTACACCTGCGCCTCGTCCGGCCGAAAGCGTGCCGCCAGACTGGTGATCAGTGTACGGGCCAGCGTCGTGCGGCCCTGCTGCGGCCCACCGGCCACCAGCAGCCGGTCCCTTCCGGCGAGGTCGAGCACGGCCGGCGGCTGGGCCTGGGCGTCGGGGATGTCGATCAGGCCGTACGGGATAGCCGTCGCGGGGGGTTCGACGGTGGCCCTGGCGGTAAGGTCGTCGAGCGTCAGGTCCGCGGGCAGCGACGGCAGCAGCGGTCGCAACGGCGCCGGGCGGCCCAGCCGGCTGGCGGCGGCCTCGATCGCGCGGACGGTCAACGTCTGGTCGGTGGCCGCGCCGCCGTGGTCCGCCCGATCCTCCGGCCGGGCGGTGCCGAGCGCGACCCAGTCCACGATCCGGATGTGAGCGGGCCGCGCCCCACCGACGGGCGGCGGATCACCCAGGTAGCCGGACTGGAACAGGCGCGGCGTCCGCGTCTCGTCCTTCGTGCAGAGAATCATGCCGCGGCCACGCAGCCGGCCGGGGATGGCCGCGGCATCCGGTATGCCCAGGACTTCGACGCTGTCGGCCGGCTCGTTCTGTCGGAGGGTGATCCGCAGTTCGATGTTGTTCTTCAGCTCGGCCGACAGCTTGCCCTGCAGCGACTGCGTGGCCAGCACCAGGTGCATGCCCAGCGACCGGCCTTTGGCCGCGACGTTGACCAGTGCCCGCAGGAAGTCCGGGGACGTCTCCAGTACCCGGGCGAACTCATCGAAGATCATAACAAGGCGGGGGAGCGCGGGCAGCCCGGGTGCATCGCGCCGGGCCCGCCAGTACTCGTCGATCTCACCGCCGTACCGGGCGAGCAGGGACTCCCGGCGGCGCACCTCCGCCCGTACCGAGGCGAGGACCCGGTCGGCGGCAGCCTGGTCGAAGACGTCCGCTGGTGTCTCGCCGGTGGAGCGGATGAGCCCGACGACGTGCGGGCAGCGCTCGAACGGGAGGAACGCGCTGCCGCCCTTGAAGTCGACGAGGACGAGGTTCAGCTCGTCGGGGGTGTTGGCCAGTAGCAGCGAGGTGACGAGCGTCTGGAGCAGGATGCTCTTGCCCGCGCCGGTGGCGCCGCCGAGCATCGTGTGCGGTCCCTGCCCGGCGAGGTCGACGGTGACCGGACCGTCCCCGTCCGCGCCGAGGAGCACCCGGGTGGTCGGCCCCGGCTGGTCCGCCCACAGGGCGAGCACGTCGTCCGCGGACGGTAGGCCGACGCCGACGAGGTCGAGGAAGCGCACCGGGTAGGGGATGGCTGATTCCGCACTGCCCAGTGACAGCCGGTCGCGCAGGGCTGCGAGGGCCCGAGCGAGCAGCTCGGCGTCGGCGGGGTCGATTCCCTCGCAGCGGCCGACCGCGACCTGCTCGCCGCGGCGGTGGGTCAGCCGGACGGCACGAGCGTCGTCGACCTGACATTCTGCGCGGCACTCGTTCATCCCGTGCCGGTCGACGGCGATCACGTACACGCCCGCCTCCGGCCCGTCCCGCAGGATCGCCTTCATACCCGACAGGTTGCGCAACGCGAGTGCACCGTCGAGCACGACCACGACGTCCTCGGCGAAACCGACGTTCCCGCTGCCCCGGCGTTCGGCGGACCGGATGGTGATCAGATCCCGGAGCTCGGCGATGCGGCTGGCCCGGGTGTGCTCGGTGTTGCCGACCCAGCAGGGCACCGGGCCCGCCTCACCTGCGGCGACGTGCGGCAGCCAGGCCGCCCACGCCAGGTCGCCCCGATCCCCGGATGTGATCAGGACGATCCGCAGGTCGTCGGGGCTGCGGAGCACGCCGAGCTGGACCAGCAACCACCGGGCCAGGTCAGCGGCGGGGCCGGCCGGACCGGTGACGCCCAACACACCCACGGCGCGCAGGTCGACGGTCAGCGGCACGCCGCGCAGGGTCGGCTCGGTGAAACCGGCCCAGCGCTCGCCGCGCAGGTCGATCGAGGCGGGCTCGTCCGCGGTGCCCACTCGCAACCGCAGACCGTCCGGCGAGTCCGCGTTGCGCGGCCATACCCGGCGGTCGGCTCCGGTCGCGGCAAGGGTGAGGTCGAGCCGGTCGGGCGCCTGCGCGCGGCGGATCTTCTCCTCGGCGGCCACTGCGGTCGTGATCGTGTGCAGCGCCGCACCCTTCTCCTTCTCGAAGCGTTGATCGTCAGCGCCCCGCTGTCTGCGGGTCACCAGCTGGTTGCCGATGACGCTGACCGGGCCGAGTAGGCAGGTCACCAGCAGGATGGGGTTGCGCATGACCACGAACAGGACGCCACCGATAAGGACCGGCAGCAGCGCCGGGATCCAGACGGCGCCGCGGGAGGCGGTCTGGCGGGTGGGGACCGACGGCAGCGTCACCTCGGTACGTCCGACGGCGGGTGTCGGGGCGAAGGCCCGGTCGAAGTCGAGGCGACCGTCGTGGCTGCGAGTCGTCGGCAGCGGCGAACGGGGCAGCGGCACCCACTCCATGCGGTCGGTACCGGCCTCGAGAACGGCCCCGGCCGCAAGGGGCGCCGGCCCGACCAGGGACGCGTCGTCGACCAGGGTGCCGTTGCTGGAATGGAGGTCCTCGACGGTGACCGCGCCATCCCTCGACACCGTGAGCGCCGCATGGTTGCGGGAGACTTCGTCACAGGTGAGCACGACCCGTGCCTGCGGATCGCGTCCCATGACGTGGCCGCCCGGATCGAGCCAGCTGACCAGGCCGGCGTCGTGGCCGTCGAGCACCCGCAGCGCGCCGACGGCACCGGGCACAACGGCGCGCGGTTGTGGACCCGGCGCTCCGATACTGATTGTCGTGCCGTGCACCAGCGGGCTGTCGCCAACGGTCGCGGCGGGGTCGAGCAGTCGGCCGCCGACGAAGCAACGGCGACCGCCGACCGGTAATGGCAGCGCGTCGAGCACGGAACCGACCCCGGTCCCGGGATCGGCCGATATCTCGACGTCATACCGCGCGCCGGTGCCGGGGTCGTGCACACTCAGTCTGAGGATCATCCTCTGCTTCGCTCTGTGTGTGTCCGTGTGCTGTAGCCACCGCCAGGTACCACCAAGAACAGTGTCTCGGACATCATCGGAGGCCGACCGCTTGAGGTGTGCCCGGGCACGTACAGGTTCGTCGAGGACCGGCGATTGCCCTCGGGTGCCGCCGTGAGGAACGGATGTCTTCGTCAGGCCAGTCGTCTGCAACGGTTTCTGTGCCAGAATCCAGCATGGCAAGTCTACCCAGGTCGGCTGAAGACCTCACCCCCGCGATGCTGACCACCCTGTTGCGTCCGGCCCATCCAACAGTTGTCGTCGACGGGGTGGACCTGATAGGCGCGACGCGGGTCGGTGTTGCCACCGCTACCGGTGAGAAGGCATCAACCGCGGATCGTCTGACGCTCGGATTGCGGTACGCGCCGGGATGCGATGCAGGGCTGCCACCGCGGATGTTCCTCAAGACCCTGCTGGTCGGTGAGGATCAGTCGGGTCTGCCGCGCGCAGCTCCCGCCATGTACCGCACGGAGATCGGTTTCTACCGGGAGGTCCGCCCCCAGCTCGACGTGGAGGCACCCCGGATGTTCTTCGGCGATCTCGACGACGAGACCGGGCAGTTCGTGGTGCTCATCGAGGATCTCTCGTTGCGGGATGCAACATATCCCAATGCGCTGGGGTCACTGACCCATGAACAGGCTGCCGCGCTGCTTGCGGAGCTGGCCAAGGTCCATGCCGCCTACTGGTCAAGTTCTGATCTTCACGAGGTCTTCCCATGGCTGGAGACACCCGACTCGGGCGAGAACATGGAGTTCTTCCGGACCATCGGTCGGAAGATCTTCGACAAGCAGCTGAAGATCGACTGGAAAGCCGAGATCGTCGCCGGACTCGGGCGATCACACGACGAACTCTGGGCGGCGTTGTGGAAGCTTCAGGTCCTCATGGAGAAGGAACACAGATGCCTGCTGCACGGTGACGCTCACGTCGCCAACACCTATCTGCTGCCGACGGGTGGCGGACTGCTCGACTGGCAGTTCTGCAAGGCCGGTAACTGGTCCAGCGACGTCGCCTACCTGATCGTGACCGCCCTTGATTCTGAGCGTCGGCGGACCCTTGAGCGGGACCTGATCGCCGGTTACCTCGACGAACTCGCCCGCCACGGCGTCACGCCTCCCAGCGCCGATGACGCCTGGCTGCTCTACCGGCAGAACATGGTCTGGGGGGTGGCTGTGGGCTGGGTGATGACTCCGCCCACCCACCACGGCCCGGCTCTGATCAGTGCCAACCTTCAGCGGTGTGTCACTGCTGCCATCGACCTCGAGTCCTTCAAGGCCGTCAGCTGACCGCAGCGTTCGCTCCGCTGATGTCAATCCCCGCCGATGTCGGCGGCCGGTGATCTTACCGGCCGCCGTGGCTGTCGGCCGCGGTGGGCTGCCCGTCGTGGTCGTTGCGGGGCGCTGGCGTCGGCTCACCCGTCGGCGTCGGCTCACCCGCTGGCGTCGGGTCCCCGAAACGCCAGCCGGGTAGGATATGGCGGCGGTAGAAGGCCCGGTACTCGCGTATGGCCGCCCCGTCCGGTTTCACTGAAAGGGGCTTGGCGGGGGCCCGCATCCACCTGAGAACTTCCATGTCGGAGTAGTAGTTCCACTTGATGATGAAGAACATGAGCCGGCCCAGAACACGGTTGAGCGGGCCGAAGTAACGGTCAGGGCCGATCTTGCGGACGGCGATACGCCAGGTGAAGATGAACAGACCCTCGCGTACCGGTGTACCCCCGGTGAGAACTGTGAGCATGGGCGACGTCCGGTCGATAGTCGCATCCTGCTGCGTCCGGTACACGCCGATGCAGGGCGCGGCCATCTCACCGAACGCGTGCGAGTTGAACAGCCGTTGGACCTTGGATTGCGGCTGCCCGCCCGCGGGTCGGAGCTGGAACTCGAAGCGGTCTCCCTCGTTCGCCAGGACGGCGTATTCCACCGGTGCGGTGATCCGATGGCTGTACGGGAAATGGTAGGAGTCGACGATGTGCTCGGATATCGGCAGAGGCTCACCGCGTCCGATGTACACCTCGCCCTTGACATTGAGGAATTGTGAGGAGTCGAAGTGTGAGACGTCGAGGAACTCCCGGACGGGCTCCGGGCCGTACCAGAAGTAGATGTTTCCCGCCCGTTCGATGACGGGTACCGCGTGCTGGCGGGCCCGGCGTGGGATACTGGCGGCCGGCACCCGTGGAATAGCCGCGCAGCGGCCATCGGTCTCGAATTCCCAGGCGTGGTAGCCGCAGGCCAACCGGTCGCCGCTCACCCAGCCGCAGCGACCCAGGTCGGCCCCCATGTGACAGCACTGGCTGTCGATCATGCCAACTGTCCCGGTCCGGTTTCGAAAGAGCGCGAACTGGCGGGACATGAACTCGACCGGAACCACCTGGCCGGCTTTTAGATCTTCGCCGAAACGCGCGAAGTACCAGCCGACCGGGTAGTCGGTGAGCTGTTCCTCGTGCGCAGGCTGGTTCGCCAACAGCCGTCGGTCGTATGCCTTGCGCCGTCGTCGCGGTGCCGACACAGGTCCTCCTCCGGTACGTCCACCGAGCACATGAGCACGTCGAGGCGCCCGTCGGCGCTGATCGTGAACGTGACCACCGGCGCCCGCCCGCCCGCGAACACCGTGACGTCATCCTGGCCGAGGCCCCGATCGGTATGACGTGGGATCGGGGTGGCGTAGGACGACTTTCCTGGCTGACTTTATACCGCTGGGCTGGCGATTGTCTTGGCTTGCAGGTATTCCCGGAAGCTGCCGAGACCGTGTTCGCGGCCGACACCGCTGATCCCGTAACCCCCGAACGGCGTGTCGGGGTAGAAGTTCATCCCGATGTTCATGGTCTGTCCGGTAGCTGCCCTGGTGGTGCGGAGCATGGTTTCCCATCTTCGCCGGACTGACAATCAGCACGGGGGGTGCCCGCTGCGGGGGGACGGCTTTTCCCGGAGCGAACGGTGCGGGTGGTTGTGCGGGAGGACGGGGCGGCCAGCATCCCGGACATGGCCTCAGCCAGGTCTGTGACCAGATCATATAGGTCTGTGACCAGATCGTGCAGTTCTTCGCCCGAGGGCGGGCCACCTGGGTCGCGACCGGTGGGATCAGTTGCGCAGTGTGCAGCCGCGTCGGGTTGCGCCTCGGTGGCGTGGACGCGTTCGTAGTCGGCAAGCGCGGCGATGGCCATCCGCATGGCAAGGTTGAATCGGCGCCGGAACACAGCTTCCGGCAGGGTGGGAAGAGCCTGCCGCAGGATGTCCCGGGCCTGGCGGAACGTGGCGTCCGTGCCGCTCTCCGGTCGGCGGATGCGATGATCACGTGCGTGATCGGCCTGAAGCCGGGCCAGGAAACTGACGTACTGGCCGTGACCAACCAGCTCCGCCAGCGGCCGTACGATGGCCTCGACCGTGGCTTGGATCGTCGCCTGGCTGGTGGCCTGGCTGGTGGCCTGGGCGAGCAGTACCGATCTGCGTGCGTTGAGTACGGTCGCGCGATGTTCGAAGATCGCTTCGAGGAGTCGCTCCTTGTCGCCGAAGTGATACTGGGCCGCTCCGGTATTGTGACTACCCGCGGCAGCGGCGATCTCGCGCAGCGAAACCGCGTCGAGACCCCGTTCCGCGAACAGGCGTTCAGCCGTCGCGATCAGGGCGTCACGGGTGGTCCTGCTACGATCGTAACTACGGCGTCGCTCGTTGCGGCCGGGGTTGCCGGTGATTGTCAGGCCACTCACCCATCCAGTGTGACGCCGACGCTTGTCATGTCCCCGTGGCCACTCAGCCCAGCCCCTTTTCATATTCTGGCACAACTGCTTTAGTTCTGGGTGTCAGGGTGAGCCCTCCGTCCGCTACCGGGGCCGGCGGTGCCGGTAACGAAGCGGTCGGTCACCAAGCGGCCACCCATGAAACCGCAGCGGAGGTTCGATGACAGCGGAAATTCCGCCGATCATTTCCGTGGACGACCACGTGATTGAGCCGCCGCACCTGTGGCACGAGTGGCTGCCCGGCAGATACCGGGAGGCCGGCCCGCGCGTCGTGCGCGCACCGTACGAGATGGTGCCGGCGGACGGATGGCCGTTCCGGATGGCTGCCAGCGGCCCGGAGACCGACTGGTGGGTGTACGAGGACCTCCGGTATGCCGTGGTCGTGGGGATGGCTTCCGCGGGCCGGAAGCCGGCGGAGATCGGTAAGGAGCCGGTCGGATACGACCAGATGCGGCCGGGTTTCTACGACCCCGGGGCGCGCCTGGCCGACATGGATGTCAACCACGTCGAACGGTCATTGTGTTTTCCGACCTTCCCCAGGTTCTGCGGTCAGACCTTTTACGAGGCGAAGGACAAGGAACTCGCGTTGGCATGCGTTCACGCCTACAACAACTGGATGGTCGAGGAGTGGTGCGGTGACAGCGGCGGCAGGCTCATCCCGCTCTGTCTGATTCCGTTGTGGGATATTGAGTTCGCCGCGGCCGAGGTGCGCCGCAACGCCGCCCGAGGTGTGCGTGCCGTCGCTTTCAGTGAGCTGCCGGCGAAGCTCGGCCTGCCCAGTCTGCACGACGCCCGGCGGCCGTGGGATCCGCTGCTGCGGGCGTGCGAGGAGACTGCGACGGTGGTGTGCATGCACATCGGGTCGTCATCGCAGTTTCTTACCACCTCGGCGGACGCGCCGACGAGTGTGCGGATCGCGATCACCGCGGTGAATTCGCAGATGGCGATGGCGGACTGGCTGTTGTCCGGTGTCCTTGCGCGTTTTCCCGCCTTGAAGGTCGCGTTCTCGGAAAGTCAGATCGGATGGATGCCGTACCTGTTCGAACGCGTCGACCGGGTCTGGCGCATGGGTAACGCGGCCTCCGGCCTGCCACCGGAAATAACCGAACCGCCCAGCAGCTATGTGGCCGGCCGGGTGTACGGCTGTTTTTTCGAGGACGACTTCGGGCTCGCCAGCCGCCATGCAATCGGTGTCGACCAGATCACCTTCGAAAGCGACTACCCGCACCAGGACACCACCTGGCCGAACACCCGCGCGTATGCCGAGCAGGCGATGAAGGACATCCCGGCCGCTGATGTCGAGCGGATAGTCCGAACGAACGCCATCCGGATGCTTGAGCTTCCGCCGAGTCTTGCGGGATAGCGGCGCGCCTCCCTGACCGGCCACCCTGGTCACCATACCCGGTCCCGTATCCCTGCATTCGCGCGATGTGGGGCCGAGGGTGTGTTACGAGAGGGCTGCGGAGCGTTGGTTGGGCCGCAGGGCTTGACGGCCACCCCCGGAGACATCACATTTGGCTCAATCATTGTCCGCTTAAGGTCGCTGTGAGGGCGAGGGGGCCCGGAGCTCGTAGATGTCGTGCAACCGCACCGGCTGGCTGCGGCACCGGAAAGTCGCCCGGAAGCGTCCGGGCGGTGACGGTGCGAGTGAACCGATGCCGCACATTCGCGTTTTTGATCAATTCTGTTACAAGGGGAGATATACTGTGCGCACAAAGTTATCAATGACCATGGGCTTGGCGGGTGTGCTCGCACTCACGCTGGTTGCATGTGGGAGCAGCTCGACCGGAGACACGCCCAAGGCGGTCGTTACCGCCACGGGCAATCAGCCGACCGGCGAACCGATCAAGGTCATGGTCATCGTCCCGCTGTCCGGGCCGTCGGAGGCGTTCACCGACATCCCGCCCGCGGCGAAGGCGGCTGTGGCCGCGATCAACAAGGCGGGTGGCGTCAAGGGGCGACCCTTTGAAGTCACCATCTGTGACGATCAGTTTGATCCGAACAAGGCCGCCGACTGCGCGACCCAGGCGGTCAGCGGAAAATACCTGTTCGCAACCGGAGTCTCCCCGAACGGTGATCGCTACATGCCGATCCTGGAGAAGGCGAAGATCCCGGTAGTCGGTGCGACCCCGAACAGCGCAAGCGAGCTGAAGAGCCCGTACTCGTACCCGTTCCTCTCCGGTGTCATCGAGGTTGCCGGTGGTGGAACCGCCTGCGGCAAGCTCGGTAAGAAGACCCCGGGGGTCGCTGTTGTCGACATCGCGGCCGGCCGCAACTCGGCCTCGCTGTTCGACGTCGGTCTCAAGCCGTACAACCTGCCGGCTCCCAAGAGCGTCTTCATCCCGCCGACCGCCACCGACTTCACGACCTACGCAGCCAACATCAGTAGCGCCGACTGCGTCGAGGCCGTGCTCGGTGGTGCCTCCTTTGAGCGACTGACGCAGGCGATGCGTCAGGCCGGCAACAACGCGACCGTGGCCTATGGATCGGGACAGGTCAGCCAGCAGCGAATCGACCGACTGGGCGCGGCTGCCACCGGCATGGTCCTCGTCGCCCAGAACCCGGCGGTGACCGATACCACCGTCGCCGCGGTGAAGAAGTTCCATGACGAGTCCGTCGCCTACGGTACGGCCGAGAAGGAGCTGACCGACGAGGGTCTGGTCATATGGGGGGCCACCCACCTGGTGGCCGAGCTCGCCGCCAAGCTGACCACGATCGACGGCGAGAACCTGGCTCAGGCACTCAATGCGGCTGGTGATATCGACTACCCGCCGCTCGCCAAGGTCAACTTTGCGAAGCCTGTTCCGCTCATTTCGCCGGACAACCGGATCTTCTCGACCGATGTGCAGTTCTCGGAGGTCAAGGACGGCAAGCGCGTCCCCCTCTTCGACGGCAAGACGGTCAACGTTCTCAACCCGTCCTGACACGTCGCTGGCCGGGCCACGCACAGTGGCCCGGTCGGTTCGACGTACCCGGTGAGACCGGACCTCCGTCGCGACGTTTTCGTGTTCACAGCAGGTCCCACAGTGCCTACGATGATGGCATGTCAGCGTGGCTCTGGTGGTTGGTGATCGCCGGAGTCCTCGGGGTCGGTGAGATGCTGACGCTGGCCCTGATCCTCGGGATGACGGCGATCGCGGCGCTCGTCGCAGCGATCGTGGCGGGCGTCGGGGGCGGTCCTCTCGCCCAGCTCGCAGCGTTCGCCGCTACCTCCGTCGCGCTGCTGCTCGGGCTGCGGCCCGTCGCGCGCCGCCACCTGACCCAGTCGCCCGCTGTCGCGACGGGTATAGATGCGCTGATCGGTAAGGTCGGCGTCGTTCTGGAGTCCGTCGACGGCGCTGACGGTCGGGTCAAGATCGGCGGTGAGGTGTGGTCGGCACGCGTGACGATGGCCGGCCAGACACTCGAACCGGGCACCAGCGTCCGCGTGCTGCGCATCGACGGCGCGACCGCAGTCGTCCACCCCGCCGAATTGTGGACGTAGTGACGACCGGAGGCGCTGATGCGATGAGGATGCCGTGAGGTACTCAGGCATGACAGCGGGGCCGTTCTGATGGCCGGGCTGATCGTGGCCGCTGTGGTCGTGATCGTACTGGTCGTGTTCCTCGCCCGAGCCGTCCGGGTGGTACCGCAGGCCCGCGCGGTCGTGGTCGAGCGCCTTGGCCGCTACCACCGGACCCTCGGCCCAGGCCTCGCCATCGTCATCCCCGCGGTGGACCGGATCAGGGAACGCGTTGACCTGCGAGAACAGGTGGTAACGTTTCCGCCGCAACCGGTAATCACCGAGGATAACCTTGTCGTCAGCATTGACACCGTCATCTTTTTCCAGGTCACCGACCCGCGGGCGGCCACCTACGAGATCGCTGATGTGATCCGCGCGATCGAGCAGCTCACGGTCACCACATTGCGTAACGTGATTGGCAGCCTTAACCTGGAGCAGACGCTGACGTCCCGCGATGAGATCAACACCCGATTGCGGGGTGTCCTCGACGAGGCGACAGGTAAGTGGGGCATCCGGGTGAACCGGGTGGAAATCAAGGCAATTGAGCCGCCACCGTCGATCCAGGACTCGATGGAAAAGCAGATGCGTGCCGAGCGGGACCGACGGGCGGCAATTCTGTCTGCCGAGGGCGTCAAGCAGAGCGAGATTCTGCGGGCCGAGGGTGCAAAACAGGCTGCGATCCTGCGAGCCCAGGGCGAGCGGGAAGCGAAGATTCTTTCTGCCCAGGGTGAGGCCCAGGCCATTGCCACGGTGTTCCAGGCGATCCATGAGGGCAACGCGGACCGCAAGCTCCTTGCTTATCAGTACCTGCAGACCCTGCCGCGCCTGGCGGCGGGTGACGCGAACAAGGTCTGGATCATTCCCAGCGACCTGACGAGGGCGTTCGGGGGGCTCGGCGCGTTCAGCGGGTTGGTCGACAGCCCCAGCCAGTCCGACGGTACTGGCAAGTCCGAGGTGGAAGACGGTGCTTAGAGCAGCGCCTGACTGGTCGTAGCCGTCATCTCAAGCGGAAGCAACGCCGGCCGGGTTGTGCTTGGCCGTGGTGGGCATGGCGGCTAGCACCGTCTTTGCTCGTGATCGCACTGTTTCCCCTGGCGCGACCGTTTCCCTGTCGGGAACCGTTTCCATTACGGCTATCGTCGCCTTCATGTTGAAGTTTCCCTTGCGTGTGACACGGGCTCGTCTCGCCTCCGGTGTGCTCGGCCTCGCAGTCGGTGTTGCGCTGCTCGCCACCTGTGGTCCGGGCGGTGGCGGTGGCGGTGGCGGTGCCGGGCCGGCGACCGCGACGCCGACGGCCACGGCGGCCGGAAAGCTCAAGGTGGTTGCGACCACCACCCAGGTCGCCGATTTCGCTCGCGTCATCGGTGGCGACCGGGTGCAGGTGACCCAGATCCTCAAGCCCAGTGTCGACCCACACGACTACGAACCGTCGCCGGCGGATGTCAAGGCGATCGGCGAGGCGAACGTTCTCGTGGCCAACGGTGTGGGTCTGGAGAAGTGGCTCGACAGCGCGATTTCGTCCGCGAATTTCAAGGGCACCCGGGTGGAGGCCAGCGCGGGCGTGAAGATTCGTGGTGACAACGGCGTAGACGAAGGCTTTAGCGGACTTGATCCTCACATCTGGCACAATCCGCTGAACGTCAAGATCATGGCTGCCAACATTCAGGCTGGGTTCACCGCCAGGGATCCTTCCGGGGCGGACACCTATGAGGAGAACCTGGCCGCATACACCATCAAACTCGACGCACTCGACGCGGACATCGCACGGCAGATCAACTCGTTGCCTCCCGCAAACCGCAAACTCGTGACCAACCACGACGCCTTCGGCTATTACGTCGACCGGTATCAGCTGACTTTTGTCGGGTCGATCATTCCAGGTTTCGACACGTCAGCGGAACTGTCCGGCCGGGATGTCGACAATCTCGTCAGCGAGATCAAGAAGACCGGCGCCAAAGCGATCTTCTCTGAGTCGTCGCTGCCGCCGAACACGGCCGAGATGATCGGCCGGGAAGCCCGCGTGAAGGTAGTGGCGGGGGAGGATGCCCTCTACGGTGACACGCTCGGCCCGCAGGGCTCGGCCGGCGCGACGTACCTGCAGATGGAAGAGCACAACACTAAAACGATCGTCGGGGCGCTGATGTGAGGGCACAGATCCACGCAGCTCATCCAGACCGCAGTGGCTGTCGTGGGGGCGTCGGTGGTGCTGCTGGCGTTGCGTGAGGAGCTGCTGGTGCGGGCGTTCGACCCGCAGGCGAC
Source organism: Protofrankia sp. Cas4 (assembly GCF_963555915.1). Classification (NCBI taxonomy): domain Bacteria; kingdom Bacillati; phylum Actinomycetota; class Actinomycetes; order Frankiales; family Frankiaceae; genus Protofrankia; species Protofrankia sp. Cas4. The sequence continues at coordinate 7,146 of NZ_CAUVXL010000177.1, read as the reverse complement.
GCGCCAGCCCACCGCCTGACAACTCGTCGTCACCCTGGCTGGGCGGGGCGCTCGAAACCCGCCGCAAAGGCCGAGACATCTCTACTTCACGGTCCTCGCAAGGATGCCGAGGGTCGCGCGCAGGGCGGCTTCGGGGATGACTGGGAGGATGCCCGTGTCGCGGTACTGCTCCCCGATCTGGCTCCAATCGTAGTATGACGTCACCAGGGTCCCGGTCGCGCCGGCCTCGAGCCGATACCCATAGAGGTGTCTGATCGGAGGCTCAACTACCCCGGAGACGGTCCACTCGATGAGGGCGTCCTGCTCGAACCGGGTGATGATCACCGTGACGTCGTACTTGCCTATCGGGTAGTCATTGAGCGACTCTCGATCCATGTGCACGACGAACTCGTCGCCCACCTGCCGCACATGGTCGCCGTCCGCGGACTGGAGCATCCCGGAGCTGTCGATTGCCACATGCCCGTTGGGGTCGCACAGCAGTGCGAAGATCTTCGCTGCCGCCGCCACGATCTCCCGCTGCACTTCGAACCGCTCTGTCGCCATATCGCCTATCTTGACACGCCCGGGTGGGCTCCGGCGAGGGCGCAATCGCCTCGGCGCAGCCCACAGGTGCCTCCGGCGGCTCGACGAGACCGCCCGGCGCGTACGGGGCGACAGAAGCATCTGATTTTCAGATAGCATGGAGACCATGCGAACCATCACGGCGACCGAGGCGTCTCGGAGGTTCTCGGACCTGCTTGACGCGATCGAGGCCGGTGAAACCATCATTATTACACGTGGTAATCATCCTGTTGCGGAGATTGGGCCGGCGCGTCGAAAGACTGGCGCTGATCTTCGAGCTGCGCTCGTCGGCATCAGGCCGCCGGACGACGCCTTCGAGCAGAGCGTCGCGGCGGCGGTCGGTTACCTGAGGGCGGACGAGGGTGACCCATGGGCCGCCGCCTGATCCTCGACACCAACATCCTGATTGCCTACGAACGAGGAGCTATTGATCGGTCCGCCCTGGACGATGACGAACTCGCAGTCGCGGCCGTGTCGATCGCTGAATACCGCGTCGGGATCGAGCTCGCCGACACCGCAGTCAGAGCCGCCGATCGTTCACGATCGTTGTCCGCCATGACGTCCGTGCTGGACGTACTCGACTACACAGAGAGCACGGCCGTTTATCATGCGCGCCTCATTGCGGCCTCGCGGCGGATCGGACGCCATCGCGGCGCCCACGATCTGATCATCGCGGCCCATGCGGCCGAGACTGGACGGATCATTATCAGTCATGATTCCAAGGCACGCTTTGCTGATCTTCCAGATGTTCTCGCACTGGAACCGTAGGCGTCCATCGCTTCGCGGCCGGAGCGAAGTGACCGAGGTCTCAACGAGCGTGGCAAAGGTGTAGTGGGTGGCTAAAGGTAATCGAATATACTCCCAGAGTAATGATAAATCGATGTTCGATGCGGCCGTAGGCGTGCCAGGCTCGAGCCCATCACTCATTACCCTTGGTCATCAATCCGTCCTGCAGTCGGTAACTTCCACATGAGAATCTCGATCGTCAGCCACTAATTCATCAACACGGCGATTTACTGCAATCACCTGGCTACATCCTGGTGAATGTCTACCGCGTGGCCACGCAGGATCTTCCTCGGATGTGGTCATGATCCGGCAGAATCCGCTGGCAAGAACCGTCGAACGCGACTGCGGGTCGACCTGGGTGGCACGCGAAACGCTGTTTCTTTGCCGCTCAAACGGCGTCGCCCGGGTCGAGCGGCAGTGGATGCGTTGATTTAGCTGTCCAGAGACAAAGGCCGTGGCTCCTGCTAGCATCGGCCGCGGACCGCTTTTTCCGGGGGGACGTCACGACATGCACCATTCAACTTGGGTTTGGCGTGAAGATCTTTCGGCGACCGGTGGGGGCCGGACTCCGGTAGGTCACGTGGAACGCATTTGCAGAACGTACTACATCGATCGACAGTACGTAACCAGGAGCCGATTCGTCGACCGATGGAGTGGGGAGCGCGTGGGGGGATGACCTGGAAGTGGCCGTTCTTGGGGGTTGGCTACACGGCGACAAGGTCGGCTCGTGGCGGCGCGACCGCGTATCCATGCGTCACGTGAACGTGGCGATCGCCGGCGCTGCAATGGTTCTGGCTACTTCGGCATGCGGGTCATCATCTGGATCAACAGCTGCAGCCGGGCAGCAGGCACGCGCAACCGTGTCCCTCGCGGGCCGTCCGCTGACTCCTGCGGTCGTCGCGCCGACCACCCACCTCACCGACACGAACGGATCTCCATTCGATGTGCGGTCGGAAACCGCGGGCAGGCTGACGTTCGTGTTCTTCGGCTACACCCACTGTCCGGACGTCTGTCCGACAACGGTAGCCGATATCGCCGCGGCTCTCAACCAACAGACTCCGGCCGTTCGAGCAAGGACCACTTTGGTCTTCGTCACGACAGATCCTGACCGTGACTCACCTCAGATCATCCGCCAATGGCTCAACCAGTTCGATGCCTCCTTCATCGGTCTCACCGGGAATTGGACGGACATCGCAGGCTACGCCACTGCTCTCGGGCTCCCGACCATCCGCCCTGAGCAGGCACCTGACGGGAGCTGGACGGTGGAGCACGTGTCTCAGGTGACCGCCTTCAGTCCGGACGGTACAGCACGTGTGGGATATCTCGCGAACGCAACCGTCGCCAACTATTCACATGATATTCCCCTTCTGCTTGAAAACCGAATGTAGTCGGCGTCCCCTCGTACATACCTCACGTTCGCCGAACATGTACGTGTGGTCTGTTGCGGAGGAGCTCCGAAGCACGAGGAACGCTTGCACAAGTGGCCTGTGAACACACCCGTGGCGGAAGTCGCCGCGGGCCGGCCTGAACTGGGAACTGGTCCGGGATCTTCTATCTGCTAACACCTCGCAGTCGAACCATCCACCACGAAGTCCGGTAGCTCACCACCCGATCACGGGTTGTAGTTGATGCCCGTAATGTGAAAGGAACGATCTTGCTGTCTGCCCTTGTCTCGGCAGCAATCGTTGTCATCGCTCTCACGCTGTTCGCGACGTCCGGCGCCAATCTGTGGTGGATGCTCTACGCGTGGCGCACGCCCGAGACCTACCAGCAAACCTTCTACCTGCCGGCCATCCGCGAACCCGCCCACAGTTTTTCGATCATCGTTCCCGCCCGCCACGAGAACGAGTCGGTCCTTCGAGCGACAATCGCTCGTCTCGTTGATCAGACACACCCACGAGTAGAGATCGTTCTGGCCGTCGGCCACGATGATCCCTCGACCGTGGCGGTGGCCCAGAAGATCGCAGGTACCTATCCGGGCCTGAAGATCTCAATCAACGACTCGGAGGTCAAGAACAAACCACGCCAGCTGAACACCGCCCTGGCCGACTGTACCGGAGACATTGTAGGAGTCTTCGACGCGGAGTCCCTGGCGGCCGCCGAACTGCTCGTCCATGTTGATGAAGTCTTCCAGGCGAATGATGCCGATGTCGTTCAGGGCGCGGTCCAACTCATCAATTTTCAATCCAGCTGGTACTCGCTCCGCAACTGCCTGGAGTACTACTTCTGGTTTCGCTCGCGGCTGCACATGCATGCCCAGAAGCAGTTCATCCCGCTCGGTGGAAATACCGTCTTCGTCCGTAGGGCACTCCTCAACGAAGTAAACGGATGGGACGGCGACTGCCTCGCTGAGGACTGCGACCTCGGCGTTCGCCTGTCCGCACTCGGCCGCAAGATCAGTGTTGCCTTCGACCCCCGTCTGGTCACCCGGGAGGAGACGCCAGACTCGATATACGCCCTGGTGAAGCAACGGACCCGCTGGAATCTCGGCTTCATCCAGGTGCTCTACAAGGGTGACTGGCGAAGGCTGCCGACGCGCCGGGCGCGAAACCTGGCCCGATTCACCCTCCTGCAGCCCATGAGCCAGGCGTTCTCGGGGCTGGTGCTCCCGGTGGCTCTGCTGACTGCCGTCATCGGCGACTTCTCCATGGTCATTACACTGATATCGTTTCTACCGACCCTCCCGACGGTTGGCATGCTCGGGTTCGAGGTCGTCGCTCTCCGGGCGTTCGGGCAGGACTACGACTTTCGCATCCGGATACGTGACTACGCCCGCCTCGTGTTCTTCACGCCTGCCTACCAGTTGGTTCTCTCGTGGGCGGCCGTCCGATCGGCCTTCCGTTTCTTCGCCGGAAACTTCGAGTGGGAGAAGACAGCTCACGTCGGCGCCCACCTGAGCACACCCGCAATCGCCGACGACGCAGTCAGGAGGATCTGAACGTGTCCACGACCGCAGTATTACCACAACCGGTCGTGACCGCCGTCCGAACACCTGTGGCAGCGGCGATCCGGCCCCGGTGGAGTTGGTCGGACATGACCATCATCGCCGCGCTCATCACGATCATGACTATCGCCCTACTCGTCAACCTCCACGGTTACCCGACCGTCCAGGACGACGAGGGAACGTACCTCTCGCAGGCTGAATGGGTGCGGGCACACGGCTCGCTGTCACCGTACACCTACTGGTATGACCACCCGCCGTTCGGCTGGATACAACTGGCCGCATTGTCCTGGATCCCAATTTTCCATGGGGGTCCGCTGACCGTTGCGGCCGGGCGTGCCATTATGGTTCTCTATGCAGACGTGGCCGTCGTGCTGCTCTACCTGCTGGCGCGTCGGCTGCGGATACGTCGGCCCTTCGCCGTCCTTGCTGTGCTCCTGTTTATCTGCTCGCCAATCTCCGTGACATTCCTCCGCCAGGTCTATCTGGACAACCTCGCGATTCCGTGGCTCATCGCGGCCTTCTACTTCGCCAGCACTCCCCGCCGGCATCTCTGGCACTACGTGCTGGCCGGGGTCCTGCTGGCAGGTACTGTGCTGACCAAGGAGACCACCGCGATACTTCTGCCGGCCGTGGCGCTCGCAGGCTGGCAGTCCAGTTTTGAGAAGACCAGGGCCTTCGCCTCCGTGGGATTCTGGTTGGGTTTTATTCTCATCTGTCTGGTCTATCCGCTGATGGCCATCCTCAAAGGTGAGCTGTTCGCCGGCCCGATCCATGTGTCGCTGCAGGCCGCGATGAGTTTCCAGTTCATGGATCGGGCGGGTTCGGGCTCGGTGTTCGATCCGTCCGCGTCAGCCCACGCCACGGTGTCCGGCTGGCTGCACCTCGACAAGTGGTTGCTCATTCTGGGCGCGCTCGCCGCCGTCCTCGCGCTCCTCGTCCGCCGGCTGCGGCCGATCGGGCTGGTGGTGGTGCTGCTGGGGTTCACCCTGTTGCGAAAGGGTTATCTGCCACAGATGTTCATCATCGTGGCGTTGCCCTTTCTTGCACTGTGCGTGGGCGGGATGGCCGACCAGGCCTGGTCGCTCGCCCACCGTTTCGCCAGGCCCGTGCGGTGGTTCGGTGAGGGCGGCCTGGTCGTGGCGCTGACCGCTGGCATTCTGGTGCTCGGACTCGCCTGGCAGCCGGGGATCTCCCGAGCCTTCACCGCGTCCAACAATGTTGAGCATGCCGCCGCGGTGGCCTATCTGCGGAGCCCCACAATTCCAAGGGACAGCCGGATAGTCGTGGATAACACGATGTGGCAGGACGTCTACCACGCAGGTTTCTCCTCGCCTTGGCGCACGATCTGGTATTACAAAATAGATCTTGATACTGCGGCAAAGGACGAGCTACCGGGAGGCTGGCAGGACCTGGACTACGTCGTCCTCACGCCATTCATGCGGCAGGACATCTCTACACTCGGGCTGACGATTATGGCCACTGCGGTCGAACACTCGCAGGTAGTCGCGCGTTTCGGTACCGGCCCGACCGCTGTTGAGATCCGAAAGGTGCTCAAATGACTTGGCAGCGTAACCGGACAGTGGCGCCGAACGGATGGTGGGTAGTCGAAATATGCCTTCCAGCTCGGTATGAGAACAACCGGAACTGGGGGTAGCGTGAGCCGGAGAATGAAATCGTTGGTCCCGGCGGCTGGAATCGTTGCCGGCGCCGTTCCAGCCGCGCGGCGGGAGCTGGAGCCTGGTCCGGTTGCGCAGCAGTCTGTGCTTGCTGGACCTGCCGGGCCACGTTCGGCGGTGGAATCCGAAGTACGGCCACAGTTGACGGTGATCGTGCCGACGAGAAACGAAGCCGCCAACGTCGTCGCGCTCCTGAACCGGGTCGACGCGGCGCTCGAGGGTATGGACGCCGAAGTTCTCTTCGTGGACGACTCCACCGACCGCACCCCACAGACAATCGAGGCGGTCAGGCAGGGTTTCAACGTGACGGTGCGGCTGTACCACCGTTCACCCGACCTGCGCTGGGGAGGGCTCGGTGGTGCCGTCGTTGACGGATTCCGCCTGTCGCGTTCTCCTTATGCGGTCGTGATGGACGGTGATCTCCAGCATCCGCCGGAGGCACTGCAGACGTTGTATGACGCCGCGGTTGTCAAGCAGGCGGACATGGTCATCGCCAGCCGGTACCGCGGGGACGGGGACGCGGCGGGGCTGGCCAGCGGTGTGCGTAGGTTCGTGTCATCCGGTGCCAACCTCGTTTCCCGGCTGGCCTTTCCCCGTCGGTTGCGGGGCGTAACCGACGTGATGAGCGGATTCTTTCTGGTCCGGGTCGACGCGCTCCGCCTCGACCAGCTTCAGCCCAGCGGTTACAAGATACTGCTTGAGCTTCTCGTTCGTACGGACAAGGTCACCGTGGCGGAAGTTCCGTACTCCTTTGCGGAACGGCATGCGGGTGAGTCCAACGCCTCTGTATTCGAGGGGCTGCGTTTTATCCGGCATCTGTTCTGGCTCAGGGTCCCGCGAGCGGCGCGCTTTGCGCTGGTCGGAGCCACGGGTCTGGTACCGAACATTCTCACCACCGCGATTCTCGCCGCCGCCGGGTTGCACTACATCATTGCCGCCGTCGTGGCCACGCAAATCGCAAACGTGTGGAATTTTATTGGCTGCGAGTTGCTTGTCTGGCATGATCGGAAAGGCTCCTGGCGGCGCCGGATGGCCCCATTCATGTTGCTCAACAGCTGCGATCTGGTCTTCCGGTTGCCGCTGCTCGCCTTCTTTGTGGAGAAGTGGGGGCTCGGTGCCGGCACCGGAACTCTCCTGACCCTGGTCGTCGCGTTCGCGCTGCGGTTCCTACTCATTGAC
>NZ_CAUVXL010000176.1:0-2460 GCF_963555915.1 Protofrankia sp. Cas4 | reverse complement strand
CATCCGGCCGGATGCCGGGTCGATCGAGATGTTCGGATGGGACGTCGTCTCCCGGCCGGACATCCCGCCCCGGCTGGCGGCCTACCTCGGTCAGGGCGACACGGCCCTGGCGGACCTCCCGGTGAGCGTCGCCGTGGAGACGACCGCCCGTCTGCGCGGGCTGGGCCGTCCCGCCGCCCGTGCGGCACGGACGGCCGTCATCGACGAACTCGGGCTCGCGCCGATCGCGGGTCGACCGTTGCGGCACCTGTCCGGTGGCCAGCGCAGGCTGGCCTCGGTTGCCTGCGCCCTGGTCGGCCACCGCGAGGTGCTCGTCCTGGACGAGCCCACGACCGGGCTTGACCCCACGGCTCGGCGGGCGGTGTGGTCGGCGCTGCAACGGCGCCGGGACACCGCGGGCGTCACCGTGGTGCTGGTCACGCACAACGTCCTGGAAGCGGAGTCCGTCCTGGACCGCGTCGCCGTCCTCGAGGCCGGTCGGGTGATCGCCTGCGACACCCCCGGGCGACTCAAGGCGTCGGTGAGTGATGACGTCCGGCTGGACCTGGTCTGGCGGTTCGAGCCGCCCGGCGACGATCCGATCATCGCGCGCCTCGCTCAGCAGGCCGAGATCACCGGCCGTCGGTGGACCACGCGGATGGCCGCGGTCGACGCGCGTGAGGCGCTCGCGCGACTCACGACCGGCCCGGCCTTTGCCGCCCTCGACGACTTCACCCTGGCCACGCCATCCCTTGAGGATGTCTACCTCGCCCTCGGCGGAGCATCCCGCACCCTGGAGCGCTCATGACCGCCCCCACCGCGGCGTCTCAGTCCGCCCGTCAGCCGTCCGTGGGTCAGGAGGGTGCCGGCCAGGAGGGTGCCGGCCAGGAGGGTGCCGGCCAGGACGGTGCCGCTCAGGATGCTGGCACCGTGAGCGCCGCCACGATCGTGGGTGGCGCCGTGGCGTTGCCGCCCAACACCCGGTTCGGTGCGGCTCTGCGGGCCGTTTACGTCGGTCAGCTCTCCCGCGCTCGGGTGGCACGGGTGCCGCTGTTGTTCGTCGCGGCCTTTCAGTCGCTCGGGATCATGCTGCTGCTCCGGGGTGTGGTCGACACCGGAAACGAGACGACCAGCGAGCAGGTGGTGGCGGGTTCAACCGTGTTGGTGGTGGCCTTCATCGCCCTCAACCTGCTGGCGCAGCGCTTTGGAGCGCTACGCGCGGCCGGGGCGCTCGACTACTACCTGACCTTGCCGATTCCCGCCAGCGCGGTGGTACTGGGCACCGCCGCCTCCTATGCTTCGTTCGCGGTGCCGGGGACGGTCATCACGGCGGTGGTGGGCGCCCTGCTCTACGGCCTTCCGCTGTCGGGTCTGTGGCTGCTCCTACCGGTGGTCGCACTGGCGGGTGCGTCGCTGGCCGGCATCGGAGCGGCGATCGGCCTGCTGGCTCCACGCCAGGAACTGGCCACCGTCGTCGGACAGGTCGGCATGAGCGTCGTGTTGTTCGTGGGCATCATCCCGGCCGACCGGCTGCCTGCCGGGGTCAAGCTGCTGCGGGACCTGGTGCCCAGCACGTACGCGGTGGACGTGCTGGCCGCCGCGTTCCGGCCATCCATCGACTGGGCCGCGGCCGTCGTCGACCTGCTGGTGTGCGCGGTGGTCGCGGTCATCATGCTCACCGCGGCCAGTATGGCGCTACGGCGTGCCGGCAATGCCCGGCGGTAGACGCATGCCAGAGATGAATGAATGGTGACCAAGCCGTTGCCGGACTCGCACGACGCAGGAATGCGGGGCTCACCCCAGGTGCCGGGACTGCGCGGTCCCGGGGGGTTCGTCGGCGCCTTGGATGACCCGCTGGTGGCCGCGGATCGTGACGACCGCTTCTGGGCGGTCGGCCGGAGCGAGATCGTCGCCGGTGTCGTGGGTGCGGTCGCCATGGCCGCGGCCGGGCTGCCGCTCGGACTCCTGTGGGCCGCGGCGGCCCCGCGCCTGGACGTCAGGGCGGCGCTGGCCGGAAGTGAGCTCGCCTTCGACGCCCAGGCCGGCGTCGACGTGTACTTTGCCATGATCTGCGGGATCGGCGGTCTGGTTGCGGGAGCGCTCGCGTTCTGGCGGGGACGCAGCGGCGGCTGGCCGCTACCGGTGGGGCTTGCGCTGGGCGGGCTCACCGGATCCCTGTTGGCCAGCTGGATCGGCCACGAGTTGCGGTCGTCGCGGGTCACTTCACAGCTTCCGGACGGGGCCCGCGACCTTGCCGTCCAGCTCGTCGACTTCCGGCTTCGGTCGTCCGGTTTCCTGGTCGTCCTGCCCGCCGTGTTGTTGTTCGTGCTCGCGGTACTGACCTGGTTTTCGACCTTTCGGATGCCCCGCCGGCCCCTGACCGACCCGACCAGCCCGACCGACCCGACCAGCCCGACCAGCCCGACCAGCCCGACCAGCCCGACCGACCCGACAGCCTGAGCAGCCAGGCGCTCTTAGTTC